>URNJ01000092.1 GCA_900549215.1 uncultured Collinsella sp. | reverse complement strand
CCTCGGCAAGGGCCTTCGCTCTCAGGTCGGTACCATGTTCGGCACCAAGGCCAAGGGCGCTCGTTACCTCGAGCTCGCTCAGGGCTACGTCACCCGCATGGCTCTCAACGACAAGAACGAGATCATCGCGTTCGAGTTCCTGAACCTCGGTAAGTTCACCGACGCCGTCAAGGCAGGCAAGACCCCCGAGGAGGCCATCGCTGGCGCTATGGGCCACTATGGTCAGTGGGAGAACGCTGCCAAGTACATCGACCCGCGCACCGACGAGGAGACTCACTCCGTCGCCAGCGTGTTCCCGGTTCACGAGTAGAAAGGGAGGGAAATAACTATGACTGTTACGTTCGAAGGTTACGAGCGCCGCGCTGACAAGATCAACAAGTGCCTCGCCGACAACGGCATCGCCTCCCTCGAGGAAGCTCTGCAGATCTGCACCGACAAGGGCTTCAACCCGCGTGAGATCGTCAACAACACCCAGTCCATCGCCTTCCAGAACGCTGAGTGGGCCTACACCCTCGGCTGCGCTCTCGCTGTCAAGCGTGGCGCCAAGTCCGCTTCTGAGGCTGCTGCCATCATCGGCGAGGGCATCCAGGCCTTCACCGTTCCCGGCTCCGTCGCCGAGGACCGCAAGGTCGGTCTGGGCCACGGCAACCTGGGCGCCATGCTGCTCTCCGACGACACCGAGTGCTTCGCCTTCCTGGCCGGCCACGAGTCCTTCGCTGCCGCTGAGGGCGCTATCGGCCTGGCTCTGAACGCCAACAAGGCTCGCAAGAAGCCGCTGCGCGTCATCCTCAACGGTCTGGGCAAGGACGCTGCTCAGATCATCTCCCGCATCAACGGCTTCACCTACGTGAAGACCCAGTTCGACTACTACACGGGCGAGCTCAAGGTCGTCGAGACCATCCCCTACTCCGATGGTCCCCGCGCTGCCGTTAACTGCTACGGCTCCGACGACGTCCGCGAGGGCGTTGCCATCATGTGGCACGAGAACGTCGACATCTCGATCACCGGTAACTCCACCAACCCCACGCGCTTCCAGCACCCCGTCGCTGGCACCTACAAGAAGGAGCGCATCGAGGCTGGCAAGAAGTACTTCTCCGTCGCTTCTGGTGGCGGCACTGGCCGTACCCTGCACCCGGACAACATGGGCGCCGGCCCTGCCTCTTACGGCATGACCGACACCATGGGCCGTATGCACTCCGACGCCCAGTTCGCCGGTTCTTCCTCCGTGCCTGCGCACGTCGACATGATGGGTCTCATCGGCATGGGCAACAACCCCATGGTCGGTGCCACCGTCGCCTGCGCTGTCGCCGTCGAGGAGGCCCTCAAGGCCTAATCGCGCCCGCGCGATGCTCATATAGTTGAGCTTTGGAGCCGCCACCTTTCGAGGTGGCGGCTCTTTTTTATTCACGCTGCCATAAAGTAGTCCATCACCGGTATATCAGCTGCGGTGATATACGGACTGAATAATGCCTTCACATGCCAAAACAGTCCCTATTTCACCGCAACTTATTGAGGGAATGGGGGCAGAGCGATCGGACACTCTTGACGCCCACCTGCCATATTTGCCCTTTACCGAAACGTGAGTCCTTTGCAAGACATTTGCCGATCAACCATGCGACAATGCGCCGGACGAGGAAGGAATCCGATGGAATCGACTGATGTACTGGTAATTGGATCTGGCATTGCGGGCCTTTGCGCCGCCATCGAAGCGGCACGCACGGGTGCAACCGTCGCTGTGGCAAGCGCTGGCAAGACCATGAGTGGATCGAGCTTCTTCCCGGGCACCTGGGGCCTCGGCCTTATTGGCCCCGTTGACGAAGACGACGAACAGGACCTCATCGATACCATCCAGGCCGTCGGCGGCGGCGCTGCCGACCCTACGCTCGTCCATACGTTTGTCCACGGTATTCCTCAGGCCATCCAATGGCTCGAGCAGGATCTAGGTGTTGAGCTCCAGCGTCCGCAAAGTGCCGAGAGCGCCCAGCAGAAGCAGTTTATCCCCTGCTTTGACCATAAGACGCGTATGTGGCGCGGCCTCACCCGCAAGCCCCTTGAGGACGCGTGTACGGCCCAGGTTGAGTTGCTCGGCATTCGCCTGTTCCCCCGCCACGAACTTATCGACCTTGTTGAGGACACAACCGGAAAGATTACCGGCGCCGTGCTCTACGACCGCGCAAACGAGAATCTCGTGCCTATGGAAGCCAAGGCCACTATCATCGCTGCGGGCGGCACGGGTGGCCTGTTCGAGCGAAGCCTCACTTCCGCCGATGTGCTCAGCTCCTCGCAGGCCATCGCACTGGTGCACGGTGCGTCCCTTACTAATATAGAGTTCATGCAGATGATGCCGGGCTTCATCGAGCCCAAGCGCAACCTGGTCTTTAACGAGAAGACCTGGCGCTACGTCACATTTGACCAACCGGTCGATATTGCCGACGGCAAGCTTGACGACCTGCTCGATCAGCGCTCCGGATATGGTCCCTTCACGTCACGCTTGGCCTCCCGCGCCATCGATCTTGCCATCGATCAAGCGGGTGCCGAAGGCCTGGCGCTCCACTACGACTTCCCCCGCGAGGACGTCCCCGAGTTTGTGCAGACCTTTGCCACCTGGCTACAAGAGGAGCACGGCATCGCGCCAACTGACGAGATGCGCGTGGCGATGTATGCCCACGCCGCCAACGGCGGTATCAAGATCGACAAGACCGCGTACACGGGCGTTGAGGGCCTCTACGCCTGTGGCGAGGCAACAGGCGGTATGCACGGAGCCGACCGCATCGGCGGCCTGTCAAGCGCCAACGGCATCGTATTCGGGCGCATCGCAGGCGCATCAGCAGCCCAGGCAGCACAGAATACACCTGAGGAGACCCCGAAGGCGGATATCGCCCTCCCCCAGCATGGCATTGCCGCACCAGACGCCGAGCGCCTGACCCGCAGCCTCAAACACACAATGAGCACCTACTGCATGATCAACAGGACCGAAGCAGGCCTCTCCAAGGCGCAACAAGATCTTGAAAGTCTGCAGGACGAGGCCAAGGCTCTAAATAAGTCGCACGCCAACGACAACGAAATCGCCGCCCTCGCCCGCCTACAGTCGCAGATTCAGCTGGCAACGGAAATGGTCAAAGCCATGCGCAAGCGAACCGAAAGCCTGGGTTCGCACTATCGAGCGGACTAATTCGATTTTCACTTTGAGTTTGATCACAATTTCTCAACATACATCGAGCCCCGAAAGCAGGATTCCCCTAAGGAGAACACGCTTACGGGGCTTTAGCCGTGTTTTCCCTAAGGGAATCACAGTGCAGATAGCTCAGCTCCGCGCCCTTTCGGGTTCGACCCCATGCGAGGTTAACAAAAAAGCGACCAGCTTAAGCCAGTCGCTTTAACATGCTTTGGTGGGCCGTCAGGGGGTCAGCCTGCTGCGCAGGCGGCCGCTGCGGCGCCAAGGCGCCTTGCGCGCTGCGCTGGTAAATGCTTACGCGTTTCCTCAGCTCCGCGCCCTTTCGGGTTCGACCCCATGAAAGGTCAACAAAAAAACGGCCAACCGAAGTTGACCGTCTTAACTTGCTTTGGTGGGCCGTCAGGGGGTCGAACCCTGGACCTTGGGATTAAGAGTCCCCTGCTCTACCAACTGAGCTAACGACCCGATATCAACACGAAGCAAGAACTGGGGTGGGTAAAGGGACTCGAACCCTCGACCTACGGGACCACAACCCGTCGCTCTAGCCAACTGAGCTACACCCACCGTGTCCTGTGCGCTTCGCGCTCGACTATTATTGCAAGGAACGCCACGCGATGCAAGCCCCAATTTTCAAGAATTTTGAAAAGAGTTTTTTGGATCCATTTCGAGCAAATCCCACCGGTTTCATAGGAGTAAACTTGCCCCACTGCAAATGCTCGAAAGGACTGGCATGAAAGAACTCTCCAACCGCACGGCAACGTTTACCGATTCCGTCATCCGCCGCATGACGCGCATCTCCAATAAGTACGGCGCCGTCAATCTCTCGCAGGGCTTCCCCGACTTCGATCCCCCGGCGCAGCTGCTCAACAGCCTGAGCACCATCGCCGCCGATCCCAAGCCACTCTATCACCAGTACTCCATCACCTGGGGCTCCCAGGCCATGCGCGAGGCGCTCGCCGCCAAACAGGAACACTTTATGGGCATGCCGATCGACCCCAACCAGAATATCGTGGTCACCTGCGGCTCCACCGAGGCCATGATGGCCGCCATGATGACGGTCACGAACCCCGGCGACAAGGTCGTCATCTTCTCGCCGTTCTACGAGAACTACGGCGCCGACACGATCCTTTCGGGTGCCGAGCCCATCTACGTGCCGCTCAACCCACCCACATTCGACTTTGACCGCGAGACACTCGAGGCGGCCTTCCGCGACAACGACCCCAAGGCCATCGTCCTGTGCAACCCTTCCAACCCCTGCGGCAAGGTCTTTACGCGCGAGGAGCTCACCTTTATCGCCGACCTCTGCAAAAAGTACGACGCGTACTGCATCACCGACGAAGTTTACGAGCACATCGTCTATGCGCCCCACGAGCACGTCTATATGGCCACGTTGCCTGGCATGTTCGAGCGAACCATCAGCTGCAGCTCGCTGTCCAAGACCTACTCCATCACCGGCTGGCGTCTGGGCTACACCATTGCCCCTGCCGAAATCACCGAGCGCATCAAAAAGGTCCACGACTTCCTCACCGTGGGCGCCGCCGCTCCCCTGCAAGAGGCCGTCGTCACCGCCCTCAACTTCGACGACAGCTATTACGATGAGGTCCTTGGCCTCTATACCGCCAAACGCGACCTGTTCTGCCAGGGACTCGATAGTATCGGACTTAAGCACAACGTACCGCAGGGCGCCTACTACGTCATGCTGGACATCTCTGAGTTTGGCTACGACAGCGACCTCGAGTTCTGCGAGGACCTGGCCTCAAAGGTGGGCGTGGGCGCAGTGCCCGGCTCGAGCTTCTTCCGCGAGCCCGTCAACCATCTGATTCGTTTCCACTTTGCCAAGCGTGACGAGACGCTCAACGCGGCGCTGGAGAACCTCAAGTCGCTACGTGATAAGATCAAGTCGCGCGGGTAAGGACGGCCGGGCAGCTAAAGTAACCAAAGAAGTCTCGCACCGCTCGCCGCGCTGCGAGACTTCTTTTTATAGCGCTTTCTAAAATGGTTTAGAGCTCTATACTTTAGTCATGGAGCAACTCGTCCCAGAGAGAGGAATACTATGGCAGAACAGCAGCTTATCGGAGCGCTCGAGGCCGGCGGCACCAAGATGGTCTGCGCCACGGGCTATGCAGACGGCACGGTCCTGGAGCGCGAGCAGATCGCGACCACGACCCCGCAGGAGACCGTTGAGGCCGTTAACGCATGGTTTGCCGACAAGGGCATCGCCGCGCTGGGCATCGGCGCCTTTGGCCCCACCGCAGTCAACCCTGCCTCGCCCCAATACGGCAAGATCCTGGAGACGCCCAAAACGGCATGGCGCTACTTTGACCTGCTGGGCACCATCCAAAACAAGCTCAATATTCCCTGTGGCTACGATACCGACGTCAACGTCGCCTGCCTGGGCGAGGTCACCTTTGGTTGCGCCCAGGGCCTCACTGACGTTGTGTATCTGACCATCGGCACCGGCGTGGGCGCCGGCGTGCTCTCGGGCGGCCAGCTTGTGCACGGCATGATGCATCCCGAGGCCGGCCACATCCTGGTCACGCGCGATCCGCGCGACACCATCGGCGAGCATAGCGCCTGCCCCTTCCACGACAACTGCCTCGAGGGCCTCATCGCCGGCCCCGGCGTTAAAAAGCGCTGGGATGGCAAGAGCGCCGGAGACATGGCCGATGACCCGGAGGCCATGGACCTGCTCGCCGGCTATCTGGCACAGGCGCTCATGACCTACACGCTGTGCTACGCGCCGCAAAAGATCATCATCGGTGGCGGCGTGGCCGACCACACCCCCATCGTGCCGCTCGCGCGCAAGAAGTGCGCCGAGATGCTCAACGGCTATATCGTCACGCCCGAGGTCAACGACATCGATAGCTACATCGTCAACAACAGCCTCGAGGGCAAGCAGGGCATTATGGGCTGCCTGGCCCTGGGCGCACAGGCGCTTCAGTAGCAGACGCACCCACAGGGCGTGGCGCGCCCGGCAAATCCAATCTACGGAACGACGCCACCACGCCTCATATAAGCCCTCAAATAAAAAAGGCCGCCTAGGACCAAACAATACGTCCTAGGCGGCTTTTTTGGCGTACATCAACGACCGTAAGAGATATCGGAGTACAACGCCCGTTGCCGCTCCACAGCAGTCGATCATCACATCGGTGATCATGCCGGCGCGTCCCGGCACAAAGAGCTGAATCGTTTCGTCGATCGAGGGAATCAGCAGCAGGAACACCGCCGTGGGCAGCAGCACGTCAAAGGTGCGCCGGCCCTCAAAATCAAAGGCGTGCGTTGCCAAGATGCCGAGCACCATATACTCGGTAAAATGCGCGCACTTGCGAACAACAAAGTTGGTCACCCATTCATATGGAAGTCCCACGCCGTGCAGGAAACCGCGGAAAGCTTCCATGACCGTCAGGCTCAGCGAGCCCGACCCCGAGCCGGGAACCAGCGAATTGCCCCAGATCAAGAGCGCCATCAGGCAGGTTACAACCGCCCATTTTCGATTGATCTTAACCATGCAGAAGTTATGCCTCCGCGCGGAGCGGCGCGAAGCTGGCGGTACCGCCCTCGATAACGCTCAAATAGGCACGGCCCGTACGCTTGGCGGTAGAGGACTGCAGGCGCTCGATCTCTTCCTCGAGGATCTGATTGACGCGCTCGTGACGACGATTTTCCATAATGCCGGCGGCAATAGCATCGGCCCGCTCGATGCTCTCGCGCGAGATGCGGGCAGTATCCTCGGGGAACACAGCGCTGTGACGGCCGACATAGACGGGGGCAGCAGGCTGAGGGGCAGCGACGGGAGCGGGGGCTGCAACAGAAGCAGGCTCGTCAATCTCATCCAGAATCGCGGTAGCGGCGGCCCACATGTCCTCGTGGCCCGAGTAATCGGCCATGGGAACATCAACCTCGAGCGAGGCGTCCGGAAGGTCGCCGGTGTCGATGCGATCTTGGGCATCAATCGATGCGGTGATGGCTGCAGGCTCATCGAGGTCATCAAGATCGATGTCCGCGGCACCGGAGATGATAGGCATGCTGGCGAGGTTT
>URNJ01000091.1 GCA_900549215.1 uncultured Collinsella sp. | reverse complement strand
TGTCCACCACCTTTAAGCATATCGGCAAGGCAATCGGCGTCATCCTCGTCATTGTGCAGATCCCCGGTTCGTCGGGCATGTATCCCATTGAGATGATGCCCGGCTTCTTCCAATGGCTGCATCCGCTGCTGCCCTTTACCTACGGCATCAATCTGCTGCGCGAGACGGTCGGCGGCATGTATTCGTTCAACTACCTGTTTAACCTGTGCATTCTGGGCGTGTTCTTGATCGTGGCGCTCTTTATCGGTCTGCAGCTGCGTCCGCTGCTGCTCAACCTTAACCTGCTCTTTGATAAACAGCTTTCTACGACCGGTATGATGATTTGCGAGTCCAACGACCTGCCGCGCCAGCGCTACTCGCTGCGCACGGCCATGCGTGTCATGCTCGATTCCGATTCGTACCGTCGCGAACTGCTCGATCATGCGGTCGCCTTTGAACATCGCTACCCGTACTACATCAAGGGCGGTTTTGCCGCCGTGGTGGGCGTTCAGGTCCTGCTCTTTGTCCTGTCGACGGTTCTCGATATCGACAATAACGGCAAGATCATCCTGCTTGTCATTTGGATCATCTCGGTTATTGCCATCTGCGGCTGGCTTATCAATATCGAATATATCCGCGCGAGCCTCAATACCCAGATGCGCATCTCGGCGCTTTCGGATGAGGACCTGCGTCGCGAGATGCGCGAGCACACGGCCGCCATTCCTGCCGCCCGCCACATGTTTGGCCTCAACGCCAGCGAGCGTGGTGCCAAGGGCGGCGATCAGTCCACGGGCCGCTTGCCGCATATCGGCTCGCACCATAAATCTCAGGGCAGCGACAGCACAGCCACAAATGATGGAGATACCACCGCGCTTGGCAAGCACTCCAAAGGAGGTGAGGCATAAATGAAGAACATCCTGCATCTGTTTAGGCGCGATGTCCAAAACGTGTCTCGCTCCGTGATCGGCTTGATTGTCGTGATGGGCCTCATTATCGTGCCGTGTCTGTACGCGTGGTTTAACATCGCCGGCAGCTGGGATCCGTACGGCAACACCGGCAATCTTAAGATCGCCGTGGTCAACACCGATGAGGGTTACGAGAGCGATCTGATTCCCGTCGAGGTTAACGTGGGCGAAAACGTGACCGCCACCCTACGCGGCAACGAGAGCTTCGATTGGGTTGTGCTTAACGATCGCGAAAAGGCTATCGAGGGCGTTAAGTCGGGCGCGTACTATGCTGCCGTCGTTATCCCCAAAACGTTTAGCGCTGACATGATGACGCTTTTCTCGACCGACGTGAAACACGCCGATATCGAGTTTTACGAGAACCAGAAGGCCAACGCCATCGCGCAGATCGTGACCGAGAAGGGTTCGAGCGCCGTTCAGAACCAGGTTAACGAATCTTTTACCGAGACCATTACGAGCATCGGTCTTAAGACGGTGTCCAGCCTGCTCGATTACATGAGCACCGACCAGGTCAGCAACTTTATCGCCAACCTGTCCTCGACGCTCGGCGATTCGATTGAGGACCTGCAAGACGTTCAGGCTAATGCTTCGTCGCTGGCGGGCATTTTGAGCTCTACGTCCGATTCGTTGACGTCGGCGAGCGGTATGCTCCAGCAGACGGGTACGGTCGATGAGTCGACCAAGCGGTTGATGGAGCATGCCAAGAGCGGCATGAGCGATTCCAAAGAAGCGCTGAAGGCCGCCAACGACGCCATCAACGCCGCGATTGACGGAAGCGCTGGCTCGTTCGACAACGTGTCCGCCGAGCTTGCGAAGGCATTCGATGCCGCGAATCAGCATGTTGACCTTACGGTGTCTCAGCTCAACGATGCCGCGGCGGCGCTCAATACACGTGCCGACGATATCGACGCCACGGCCGACCAGCTCCGCGGCTTTGCCGAGCAGGTCAGTGACGAAAAGCTCCAGGAGAGCCTCAAGTCTGTGGCAACATCGCTGAACAGGATCGCGGTGGAGTATCGCAACAGCGCCAAGGACCTGACGGCAACTGCTAAGTCCCTTTCTGACAGCATGGCAGAGGTCAACAGCACGCGTGCCGAAGTCGACCAGGCCATCGCCGATGCCAAGGCGGGCATTTCGGGCGCCAAGTCCGACTACGACTCCACGTTCTCGGTCAAGGCAAAGGAGCTCAAGAAGACGGTTTCAGGCATCCTGGACTCGCTGGATGGCATCTCGGGCGATCTGGATAGCGCCGTAGACGGCCTGACCGACGCATCCGGTTCGCTGGCAAAGGGCCTCTCCAAGGCTGCAAAGCTGGTCAACAAGGCTTCCGATCAGCTGGGTGAAGCGTCCGATAAGATCAGTGCCTTTAAGGACGAGCTCGACGGCGCCCTTATGTCGGACGATCTGGCCACGATCAAGACGATGATTGGCAATGATCCCGAGGGTTTGGCCGTGTCGCTTTCCGGTCCCGTCGCGCTCGATCGCAAGCCGGTCTATCCGATCCGCAACTACGGCTCGGCCATGGCGCCGTTCTACACGATTCTGTCGCTCTGGGTCGGCTCGATCGTGCTGGCGGCCATGATGAAGGTGTCGGTTGACGACGAACTCATCAATGAGTTAATCCCCGTGCGCTTGCACGAGATCTACCTGGGCCGCTACCTGTTCTTTGGCGGTCTGGCCCTGCTGCAGGCAACGCTCGTGTGCGCGGGCGACATCCTGTTCTTTGGCATTCAGTGCGACAACCCGCTGCAGTTTGTGCTGGCGGGCTGGGTCGCGAGTCTCGTGTTCTCCAATATCGTCTACACGCTTACGGTTTCGTTTGGCGATATCGGCAAGGCTTTGGCCGTTGTGCTGCTGGTCATGCAGGTCGGCGGTTCGGGCGGTACGTTCCCCATCGAGATGACCGGCCCTGTGTTCCAGGCGATCTATCCGTTCCTGCCGTTTACCCATGGCATTAACGCCATGCATGCCGCCATGGCTGGCGCCTACCATATGGAGTACTGGGTTGAGCTGGGCATTCTGGCGAGCTATCTGATTCCGTCGCTGGCCCTGGGCGTCGTCTTCCGCCGTCCGGTCATCAAAGCCAACGACTGGATCATCGAAAAGCTGGAGTCAACCAAATTGATTTAATACAGCAACGTAAACGCCGTCGGAACATCGAGGTCTTCCAACCCGATGCTTTAGCGTAGTGAATTGCACGGGCTGCTTGGTTGTTGCTACAGTAGCGGGGCGTGCCGGGGGTCCGGTGCGCCCTGTTTTTATTTGACCATGAGGCGGCACGCAGCCATACGCGTGCGGACACCACGCCCAGATTGAGTGTGAGGATGTTCCATGGCCCAATACGCTGCCAACGAAATCGAAAACATGCCCGATAGCCCTGTCGCACGGGAGGACCTGGGCGCCGGCGGCACCTCCCGCGGCGCCGGCGCGCGTTCCCCGTTCTTCTGGAAGGTCTTGCTGCTATCGGTGGCGGTTATCTGGGGCTATTCCTTTACCACCATGAAAGATGCGCTCGACACCATTCCGGTGTTCGAACTGCTCTATATTCGTTTTCTTCCGGCTTCGCTGGTTATGTTCGCCATCTTCCACAAACGCATCATCGCGCACTTTAATGCCCGCAACCTTATCGTCGGACTTGGTATGGGCGCACTTATGTGGGGCGCGTACGGTTTGCAGACGATTGGCCTGGCACAGACCACGGCGGGCAAGAGTGCATTTTTGACGGGTACCTATTGCATCCTCGTGCCGTTTGCGAGCTACGTCCTAAGCGGCGAAAAGCTTACCCGTTACAACTTGGGCGCCGCGTTGCTGTGCCTGGCGGGCATTGGTCTGGTGGCGCTCGATAGCGTCGAGTTCAATGTCGGCGATGTCATCACACTGGGCGGTGCGGTCTTCTTTGCCATCCAGATGGCGGTGACGGCCAAATACGGTCGCAAGATGGACATCAACGTCATCACGTTTTGGATGTTTGTGGGCAATGGCGTCTTGAGCTTGGCAACGTCGCTGCTATTCGAGACCCAAGCGCCCGCGTCCGTGTGGACGCCGAGCTTTATCGGTGTGATGGCGTTTCTATCGGTGGGCTGTACGTGTGTGGCTCTGCTCATCCAAAACGTCGGCCTGGCGCATGTCCCGGCCTCAACGGGCTCGCTGCTCCTTTCGATGGAGTCGCCTTCGGGTGTGCTGTTCTCGGTGCTGCTGATGGGGGGGGCGCTCACCTCGCGCCTGCTCGCCGGCTTCGCGCTCATCTTTCTTTCGATTATCTTGAGCGAGACGCATTTCGATTTTTTGCGTCGAAAGCCGCGTCCGCAATTGTAAACAATTTGTTGCGCCGCCTCCCGGGGCGGCATTTTTTATGCGTCGCCCTTAAAGTAGTACCTTGCACTTTACGCTATCAAAGTGCTTGCTGCAAAAACGTTACTGGAGGGCATCTATGGCACCAGCACTGTCCGATCTTCAACCGCAATCAGCGCCCAAGGCCACCGCGGCGGCGCAGACCGCTATCGGTGACGGTCTTGTTGCAGAAGCTCAGGCTTTTGCAGACGAGCTCGCTGCGTGGCGACACGATTTACATCAGATGCCCGAGCTGGGTAACGACCTCCCGCAGACCTCTGCGTATATCCAAGCGCGCCTGACCGAGATGGACATCCCGTTTGCCACGCTCGTCGATGGTTCCTGTGTTGCGGGCCTTGTCGGTGCCGGTGCCGCCGCGGCCCAGGGCAATGGCGTCTGCACGGACGAACAGGCCGGAACGGTCATTATGCTGCGTGGCGACATGGATGCCCTGCCCGTTGCCGAGGAATCCGACGAGCCCTTTGCATCCACCAACGGCTGCATGCACGCTTGCGGTCACGATATGCACGCGACGGCGCTGCTTGGTGCGGCTCGCCTGCTCAAGGCCCGCGAGGCCGAGCTCGTCGACGCCAATGCCACCGTCAAACTGCTGTTCCAGCCGGGCGAGGAGACCTTTGAAGGGGCACGCGCTGCCATCGCCGATGGCCTGCTGCAGAACCCGCGTCCTCAGGCGGCCTTTGCCATGCATGTCAACAGCCAGTCGCCGCTTGGCCTGGTGCTCTACGGCAGTCCGGCGCTTTCGGGCGTGTACGGTTTCCGCATCACGCTCCAGGGCAAGGGCGGCCATGGCTCGAGCCCCGAGATCTGCATCGACCCCATCGCGGCCGGCGTCCATGTGCACCTGGCGCTCCAGGAGCTTATCGCCCGCGAGGTGCCGGCGGCCAAGGAAGTCGCACTTACCGTTGGTAAGTTTGCTGGCGGCTTGGCGGCCAACGTCATCCCCGACACCTGCGTGCTCGAGGGAACGCTGCGCGGCTTCGATGTTGAGCTCATGGAGCACCTCAAGACCCGCATCGCGGAGGTCGTTAACGGCGTTGCCACAACATATCGTACGCCGGCGACCATCGAGACGCTTTCGGATGTTCCGCCGCTTGTACTCGACAGCGATATGACTCAGGCGTCGCTTGGCTACGTGGGCGCAGTGCTGCCCAAGTCGGCTTTCTTGCCGCTTTTCCATGCCATGGCGAGTGAGGACTTCGCGCTTATCTCGAGCGAGATTCCGAGTGCGTACTTTACCGTGGGCGCGGCCGTAACCGACACGGACGAACACTTTGCCCAGCACCATCCCAAGGCACGTTTTAACGATGCCGAGCTGCCGCTCGGTGCTGCGGCTTATACCGCCGTCGCTTTGGGCTATATCGCCGACCACCGGTAGCATCCAACCTTGCCTTTCAAGCCTGCGGGCATGGCCGTAAGGCCTATGCCCTTGTCTTTCAAGGCAATCTTGGGCACTACCGGCGCCCGGCGCAGGCTATTCGTTTTTTAAAAGGAGCGGTATGTCCCAGCAACGCAAATTCTTCCCCGGCTGGCTCGTGGTGACCTCCGGCTTTGTGATCATGGCCACGTGCTACACGATTTTCGTCAACTGCATGAGCCTGTTCCAGCCGCTGATCGTCAGCGACCTGGGCATTTCCCTTGCGCAGTACAACATCTCCAACGCTATCTCCACCGTGGTGAGCGTCGTGGGTTCGCTCGTTATCGGCCATGTTGCCGATAAGGTGAGTGGCCGCGTATTGGGCTCGCTCACCGTTATCGCCACCTCGGCGGTGCTCGCGGGCATGAGCTTTGTGGGTGAGCTTTGGCAGGTCTACGTGCTCTTTGCCGTTTCGGGCTGCTTCGCTGTGGCCTCGACCCGCCTGCTCATCAGCCTGGTGACCGCCAACTGGTTTACCGCCAAGCGAGGCCTTGCCATCTCCATCGCACTTTCGGGCTCGGGCTTTGGCGGCGCTATTCTCTCGCCGATCGTGAGCTCGCTTATCGTGAGCGTGGGCTGGCGCTCTGCGTTCCTGGTACTCGCTGCCGTCTGCATTGTGGCGGCACTGCCCATCACGGCCTATTCCTTCCGCACCAAGCCATCCGATATCGGCCTTAAGCCGCTCGGCGAGAACCCGGGCGATCCGTCCGTCTCGACGGCTGGCGACAAGGACGAGCGCACGGCGCCCGAGGTTAGCGTCGGCTGGTCTCGTATCAAGAAGAGCCCGGCGTTTTGGCTGCTTGTCGTCGCCTTCCTCTTTATGGGTCTCGTTAACGGCGCCATCTTGCCCAACCAGGTCACCAACATGACGAGCGTTACCGTCAACGGCGCCAAGATCGTCACGGGCGGTCACGATCCCATGTGGGCCGGTACGGTGCTTTCGGCCTATATGGTCACCGTCGTTATCGCCAAGATTTCGCTCGGCGCCATCTACGATCGCTTTGGGCTGCGCTTTGGCAACGTGCTGGGATCCGTTGCGTGCATTATCGCTTGCGTTGCTCTGTGCTTCCCCGCGACCGATCTTGGTCCCATCGTGGCTGCCGTGAGCTTTGGTGTCGGAACGTGCATGGGCACCATCACGCCTACCATTGCCGCGTCCAAGCAATTTGGCATGGCCGACCTGGGTAAGGTCACGGGCACCATTACCTCGCTCGAGATGGTCGGCGGCACCGTAGGCGCCATTGTCTCGGGCGTGCTGTTCGATGCCACGGGCTCCTTTGCGAGCACCTGGATCGTGTGCCTGGTGTGTTCTGTGGTCATGCTCGTATTCCTGCTGGTCTCGGAGCCCATCGCCGCCAAGCTGCGCGCAAGCGTGGCGGGGGAGTAGACGTCAGTCGCTCTTTTCTGTTCGTCCCGTTCTGTCCGTGGCCGCCTTGGAAGCCGAATGGATGCTCGTACCATCATTCGGTTTCCAAGGCGGCCACGAGCCTACGAAATGATCCCTATTCCTCCGTCCCCAAGGGATCACGTGATCCGAAGGGGACGGAGGAAAAGGGATCACATACAGCGGCGGCGCGTCTGGCCG
>URNJ01000090.1 GCA_900549215.1 uncultured Collinsella sp. | reverse complement strand
GCGGGACTCGGGGCGGGGGCGGGGGACGTGGACCAGGTAGCCGCAGGACAGCTCGGCCGTCGTGCCCGCGTTAAGAGCCACGGACACGGCACCAGGGCTCTGGAGGGAACGAGCGAGCTGTGCGCTCAGTGCGCTCGTAAGGTGGGAATCGGCGTTGAGCCACTCGGCAGCTTCCTGCGCGGTGGTCTGGGAATTGGGCATGCCGGCGCTGTGCAGCACGGGCAGGACGGCGTCGCGCGCGGCGTCGTTTGCCCAGGCGAGGTCGGTGGCGATCTTGGCGTCACTGTCGCCGTCGACGACGTTGGCGCTAAAGATCTGGTAGGCATCGTAGCTGCTCGCCACGGTGCCGCTCACCGTGATGGAACCGGTCGAGGTCGGCGCGGCCTGCGCGGATGCGGGGAACACAACCGCGCAGGTGCCGATCAGGAGGGCAAGCAGCGCAAACAAGATCGGGAAGGAGCAAACTTTCTTATTCACGACGCTCGCCTCCCTTCACATTCGCCTTGCGACGAATGTGCATCCAGGCCGCAGCAGCGCAAAGCACCGCCGCGCCGGCAAGGTACGTCAGAGTGACGCCCGACATACCAGAAAGGGGCAAAGAGGTGGAGTAGGTGTTGGTGAAGGTGGAGGCGGGAATGGCGTCGGGCGCGGCGGCGGAGGGTTGAACCACGACGCCCTGCCCGTTCTCACCCAGGGCGTTGCCCATGTCGTCCTTCATCTGCGTGACCGTGGTGGAAGTGGTGAGGCCGGAGTACTTGCCGGTCTTCTCGTCCAAGACGGCTTTCACGGTGACGGCCACTTGGTACTCGGCCTTGGAGTAGCGGAGCTTGTCGATGGCATCGGCGTCGGGCGCGACCTCCTTCACCGTGTAGGTGTAAGTCTTGGCGCCCGTCGGGTTCGAAGCGTCGTTCGTGGCGAGGTACTCTTTGGAGAACGAGATTTCGCCAAAAGATGCCTCGATGTCGTTGACCTTGGTGGAGTCTGCGGGAGCGACGGAAATAGTCTTCGAGTCAGGCATAGGAGCGCTATCCTTATTTGGCCCCGTAGCCTCGATGCTGAAGTCGAACGCAACGTATTTACCGCTGGAATCCTTCGGCCAGTCCGTATTACGGACGGATTTAATCACCGGGATTTTCACGGACGTAACGGAGCACGAGTCGGAGATGTACGTAATGCCATCAACGATGTTCGGCTGCTCGTTCTCGATCCACGTAATGGAGCCGTTTGTGCTGTCCACCGTGAACTTGTAGGTGTTCTTCAGTTCGTAGCCAAACGGAGCCTGGGTCTCAACAAGCGTGTACGTGCCCGGCAGCAGACCCTCGAGCTTGAACTTGCCATTCGTGACGTCGGCATCGGCCCACGTGGTCTCGCCCGAAGCCGACTGGTCGCTCACGGTCCAAGACTGCGCCTCGGTCGTACCATTGGCACCCAGTTTCGCAAGCTTCCACTCGGAACCAGCCAAAGGAGTGTATCCCTTGTCTCCTTCCTCAACCTTGGTCCAAGACACCGTACCGGTGATCTTGGTGTTGGAGATGGCGCCCGTGGTGTTGGAATCATCGAATGAAACGAGCTTACCGTTCACCGTGTCCACATGACCCTGAACATAGTTCACCTGCTCGCCGGTGTTGTTCATGGTTGCGTAGTAGATGGTGTCCGACTTCTGATAACCAGCCGGCGCCTTGACCTCGCGAATGTAGTACGTGAAGTAGTCTTTATCGTTGGGATCGCCAATTTTGGCCTTCTGATTCAAATAGTTGAACTGAAGCTCGCCATCATCCGAAGAGTAATCATTGGCACCGCCATCCGTTACCGTAACGATGGGATTCGTTTCATTCTTGGCATCATCGACAGTGCCGTATATCGTCCACGAGGAACCAGAAAGCGGCGTCATGCCGTCCGCAGCGTCGACCTTGCTCCACGCAATGGCAGAGCCGTCCGGTGTATACGACCCGGACCACGGGAAATTGTGACGCTCCTGATCCATATCGATGACGGAAGCCGAGTTACCCTCACCAAATGCTGCGGCAACCTTCGGGCTGTTCATTGAGAAATCGACGCCCACATAAACGCGGCCGTTGGTAGTCACATGGTCGTCGAAACTTCCGTTGGGAACGAGAATCGATCCGATCATAGCCGCCGCAGGATCGTCGTCAGTCCACTTGGCACCGGTGGCTGTGCCGCCGTATCCCCAGTCCGCGCGGTTTTCTCCCGCGATGCCGCCTCGAATGGTAAGGCTTTGCGTATCGACAAAGTTCCACATGATGGACTGGGAAGCCGTCGCGTATGCCTCGCCCAGCTCCTTGCCGGAATATTGAGTTTCGTAACCACGCGAAATCTCGGTACCGTTCCACCAAAAGCGCCAGCCATTGTGAAACTCAATATTCGAAGGTCCGGTAACGTTCACAACAACCGAGGCGCCCTTGGGAATGCCCTCGAATGCGAAATCAACGCCACGATAATACTCGTTGTTGTATGTATTGCTCAGCTGAGAAGCATCGATGGTGAACACCTGCTGCATAGAGGTGTTGTCGCCCTTAAACGTGATAAGACGCTCGCTATTCTTGAATTGCTTACCATTGAGCGACGTATCGGCGCAGTCCGAATATATGGTCTTATACGACTCATCAAACACCAGGCCATAATTACAATCCGTCTTGTCGTACTTGTTGATTACGTAGTTGTTGTGATTGCTCGCGAAACCAACCTCGAGCGTGCCGGTATTTGCAAACGAGTTGAGCTGTTCCGATAGCTTCGAGAGGTACCCATCTTCACCGTTGTAGCTCGAATAATCGTTATTGTTGACATTAGTCAAATCAACAGTTTGATTGAACAGGTTGCTTTCCTGAAAGTTCTTGCCCTCGTACCAATTACCCTGCGTTGTCACCACGGATTGGCGTTGATTGTTATCGCGCCAGTATGTGATGGGGCCTGCGATCTGCGCAGTGTAGGCAAAGCCGGAAGGAGTCGCGCCCTCAGAAGATTTCTGCCGTCCGACCCAAGCGCCTTTCTTCCAAGCGCCAACGGTAGTCGTCTCCGGCGAGTCGCCGCTATAACCAACGCTCATCTTGGTGATCGCACTTTTAATTCCGGCCACCGCAAGCACGGTGCTGCCGGCGACAGGACGGAACTGGGAACCAAAACCAACGGTGCCAAAGCGGAAACCAGCACCAATTGATTGATAGGGCCAGCTCTCTTTGACTGGATTCATGGCAAGCTTGCCACGGACCAAGGTAAGGCCCTCCGCCTCAGCGGCATATGAGCCGGTGGGGGCGTTCTTCGCATCAAGATTACTAGTGTCGCTCGGCTTACCACCGATGTACATGTCGCGGCCGACGTAGGTGGCCACGCCGGGATCGGGGGTGGAGACATCGATATTCGTACCGATACCGATAGACGTGGGAACATAAATTCCCTTCTCCACGGTGGCCGTCGCTCTCGCTGAAGCCGCATTCGCACTCTGAGCCTGCTCAGCACTATTTGAAGAGCCAGCCTCGCCGCCATTGGTCTCGTCGCTATTCTGGTTTTCGGCATCCTCGCTGGTGTTATCTACAGCAGCGGACTCACTTGAGGAACCCCCCCCCATTACAGTTTCCTCGGTAGAAACTGTCTGGACGTCGTTGGCAATGGCCTGCGAGATCGGAGGCATGACGAGCGACAGTACCAGGCTCAAAACGGAGGCTCCGCACAAAACGCCTGCCAGTACACGGCGCGTCGCTTTTTTACTCTGCTTAGTTTTTTCTGAATTCGCTTTCATCGATGTCTCCTCCCCAAGAGACCGCGATCTTGCTCTTTCACTATCAAACGTATCTGCGCAATCTGTAATTGCGCACGCTTATAGTACATATTGTAACGATTGTTTGAACATCTAAGCAATATTACCGATAGTTTTGTAGCGAATTCTCAATTCTCTTGACATTTGCTCGGATTTACCTTCGTTTATTCGCTATGAAATATCTATTTCTACTGGTAATTAAGCTAGTTATCATTTTTTTAATAGCATTTAATTTATTTGCACAACATTTTGCTCAAGAGCATGCGTCCTGTGAACGGTCGAAAATCGATCGTGAACGGTAGGTCATTAACCGGGAGGAATAGACTACTAAATTGCTGGGAATATTTTTAACTCATCGGTAGTTACAAGCGTAATGTTCAGACAACCATATTTGAATTTTCGCGCAGATTTTAGGCATCAATTCACCCAAATCGCCTGAGGCCACCGCAAAGGAGCCTGTCCTCTTTGCGGTGGTTCTCCCCCGGCGCTACAGCAGATGCTCCTCGATAAAGATCGCGATGCCGTCTTCGTCGTTGCTGGCGGTTACAAAGTCGGCGGCGGCACGGGTGGCATCGCTGCCGTTTGCCATGGCCACGCCCACGCCGGCGTCGGCCACCATGCAGGTGTCGTTGTCCGCATCGCCAAACACGCAGATGTCCTGGAGCTCCATGTCGTTGAGCTCCGCCACGCGCACAAGGCCGCGCGTCTTGGACACGCGCGGATCCATGAACTCGTAGAGCCGCTGCGTGGTTTGCAGGGCGGCTGCCTTGACGGTGTCGTCGGCAAACGTCGATGCTCGCTCGATGACCTGCGGCATCACCTCGGGCGCCATGGTGAACATCACCTTGGGCTGCGGCTCGCGCAAGAACTCGGCAAAATCGACCACCTGGTAGGGCACGCCGTCGACGCGCGACAGGTGCTCGACGCACGCGTTGCTCTCGGGTACGTAGAACACGCCGTCTCGGGGGCAGACGGGCGTTGCCGGAAGGTCCGCCATGTGCTTGCAGATGCGCGCGATGGTCTCGCCCGGCAGCGGATAGCTCAGCTCGTTGATGCCGTGCGCGCGGTCGATGACCTCGGCGCCACCGCAGCCCACCATCACGTCTACCAGACCTTCGATGCCCCAGAGCTCGTACATGGCCTCGGTCGCGTGGGCGTCGCGCCCGGTGCACAGGCCAAAGAGCACGCCGCGCTCGCGCAGGGCGCGGATCGCCGCCACGGTGCGCGGTGACACCGTGTGCTGGCTCGTGAGCAGCGTGCCGTCGATATCGCAGAACACGGCTTTGATGTGGCTGAAGGTGGTGTCCATGGGGGCCTTTCTGGGTTGTGCGGCGGTGTGGGGTGTATCTGGAAGTGGCGTTCATGGTATACCAAAGCGCGGGCGCGGCCCGTCAAAGCAAAAACCACCACAAAGGTGCCTGGCCCCTTTGTGGTGGCCGGACCCGGGGCGCAAAGCATCACAACAATCGACGTTTTTCGGCAAAATCGCGATTTTCATCGAATGTTGGGATGGTTTTTACTGCCTTGCGGCACGATCCAAATGCCGGCGGCCAAACAACAGCAACGCCGCGGGAACTGCCGTCACGACCATACCCGCCCCTATGAGCGTCTGCTGCACGCCAAACGTCGCCGCCAGCCAGGGGGCAATCGCCAGCGGGGCCACGCCGGCAAACATATTGCCAAAGCCCATGACCGAGTTCACGCGACCGAGCTGCTCGAGCGGGGCCGTCGTTTGCACGATCGTGTTGTGGAGCGGGTTGACGACGCCCCAGGCCACACCCAGGGCAATCTGGCCGACGAGGGCCACGCCCACGTACGGCGTCCCCACATAGAGCAGACTTCCCAGACCCACGGACATAAGCGCCACGAGCAGCGTTTTAAGGTTGACCAGGTGCGGCGGCAAGCGGAGCGCGACCACGGCGCCCAGCCCCGCGCCCACACCGCTGGCCGACGAGAGCCAGCCCATCCACTCAACGCCGACGCGTAGGACATCGCGATAGAAAAACGACTCCAGCGGGTCGAAGGCGCCGTAGCCAAAGTTCGAAAGAAAAATGATGCAGAAAAGTAGCGCGAGGACGCTGTTGGTGAAGACTGTCTTGATGCTGGCTGCGAAGGTGGCGCGGGCGGACGTGCTGGGGTTGAAGCTTTGTCCCGCACGCTCCCCTTCCTCTGCCGAATCGGCATCCGCATGCCCGGCGACATGGCTGGTCTGCGGCCTAAAGCCCCAACCGACGACGAATGCCAGCACGGTAAAGAGCATCATGAGCACGAACACCGCGCGTGACGATGCAGCCGCCGCGACAAAGCCACCCAACGTGGGTCCGACGATAATACTCACGTTTGAGAACATGGCGATGGCGGAATTGATGTCTTTGAGCTCGACGGGGTCGTCGGTGAGATATGCCGGATAGGACGTGGCGATGGGCTGGGCGAATCCCATAGCAAAGCCCAGGAGCACCGCGCCGAGCAGGACGATGCCGGTCGCGCTGCCAAAAACGAGGATCGCCGCGCCGGTTGCCAGCGCGCCGACGATACTCAGCAAGAAATGACGGCGCGGGCCCCAAGCGTCGAGCGCCACGCCGCCCGCAAAGGATCCCGAGATCACGAACACGTTCATAAAAAGGACGGCCAGCGATGTCGCCACGACCGAGGCATCGTCTGCATAGGTGAGCGTTCCGATGACGCCGATAAAGTAGCTGGTCTGAAAACCGGTGTAGATGAGAAAGCGCATCGCCACCAGGCGCTTGGCCTGCGCGGACAGCGATGATTGAGGCTTTGAGAAAAGAGAGGCGAGCATGGAGACTCCTTGTTTCATACGAATGCGGACGGCGGGCATTCGCCACCGTCTGTCAAATCAATCTATCCGCATGAAACATTAAGGACGCATCAAGCCCCTTCTCTCCGTTTTCGCCCGTCATGAACTACTTGGTATATTGTAAGGCATGTCCCAACCATCTACCAAAGCAAAATCCACCACAAAGGTGCCTGGCCCCTTTGTGGTGGAAGTGACGTTTGCCCAGGTAAAACCTGCCAAAATAAACCTGTCCATTTTTGGCAGGTTTTAGGCCAGATGGTCTTGGATCAGGTCGCAGATGGCTCGGGCGTCGTTGATGTTGATGGCTCGAGTCGCAAAGCCGGCGTCGAAGGCCTGACGCGCCAGGGCCTCGTTGCAGGCAAGGGCCAGGGTGCGACCGTCGACCAGGTCGAGCGAGCTCTTGCCGCGCAGACGGTCGACACCGGAGCGCGCGACGACGATGTTGTCGAAGCCCTCGGTCTTGTAGCCCTCGATGATCACCACGTCAACATCGTTGTAGCGCGACAGCAGCTCGCGCGCGGGCATCTCGTCCTCCTCGCGCGTGTCGGCGTACTCCGCCCAGCGCGTGGCGCAGATGAGTCCCACGTGTTTGGATCCGGCTTGGTGATGGCGCCAGGTGTCCTTAGCGGGCACATCGATATCAAAGCCGTGATGCCCATGATGCTTGAGCGAACCCACGCGCAGGCCGCGACGGGTGAGCTCGGCGATAACCTTCT
>URNJ01000089.1 GCA_900549215.1 uncultured Collinsella sp. | reverse complement strand
AGGGGCGCACGCAGGCGTACAGGTCGAAGTGCTTGCGCAGGGCCACGTTAACGCTGCGGAAGCCCGTGCCGACCGGTGTGGTGATGGGACCCTTGATGGCAACCTTGGTCTCGGCGACCGCGTCGAGCACGTGCTGAGGCAGTGGCGTGCCAAACTCGTCCATGACGCCGGCACCGGCCTCTTGGACGTTCCAATTGATCTGGACACCGGTGGCCTCGACCACGCGGCGCATGGCCTGCGTAATCTCGGGACCGATACCGTCACCGGGAATCAGGACTACATCGTGCGCCATAATCTGTTACTCCTCGTCTTCGGCGGCCTCAGATTTTTTAACGCTAGCACGCTTCTTCTTTTTGGAGAGATCCAAGCCAAAGCGTTTAACAAGCATTTCGCAAATCTCGCTCGAACGGGCTTTGAGATAGCTTCCCTTGCCGTTCTCGGCATCGAACTTAAGGCGCAACGCGAGCTTCTCGGCGACCTCGGCGTCGATCTCGCCCAGGCCAAACTCGTACAGGCAACCGAGCATGTCGCGATACTCGAGGTCGCCGTGGTAGCACTGGATAGCCTCGTCCAGGATGGGCCAAGCCTCGCGCGAACGCTCGACGCCCGTGGCGCCCCACACGCACAGCAGGCGGAAGGCGGCATAGCGCAGCGTGGAGGAAATCTCGTCGAACAGTGCGGTCTCGGCGCCCTCAAAGGCATCGCCCAGCTGCTCGGGGCAGGTGGTGGCGAGCGCCGTCAGGGCATCGAGGGCCTCCCAGCGGGTCTGCGCCTCGGGGCGGTCGAGTGCCTCGATCAGCGCGGGCACGCAGGGCACGACGCGCTGCGGATCACGCTCGGCAAGCAGGTGCAGCACGCGAGCGGCAAACTGGCGGATGCGGCGCGTGGGGCAGCCGAGCTCCTGGACCAGGCGATCGACGGCGTTCTCGTTCTCCTCTGCCAGCTGAAGCTGTGCCAGCTCCTCGTCGGTGAGCTGTTCGTCTTTATTTTCTGCCATAGTTACCTCTTCTTACTATTTCTTAGCGTGCTTGCCAGCACCCTTGCTGTCATCGGTGACCGAGATGAGCTGTCGGTCGGCAGCGCCATTGCGACGCGCACGGCGGCGTTCCTCGGCATCGCCCGCGTCGGCGGCGGCGCGGTGTGCCTTGTTGACGTTAAAGACCTCGTCGTGCTTGCGCCACGGACCGACGGACTCGCCAAAGCTCATCTTAAGGCCGGCGATAAAGCCGCCGAGCCAGCCGATCGGCGCAAACTGCACCAGCGGAAACAGCGAGAACACCCAGGTCAGCAGAACGACTGCCGCAGCTCCCGCAAAGTTGGCAATCCAGTAGTCGCGCTTGGTGATGACGCGCTTTTCGCACGCCCACTGGCCGCACAAAAAGCCGATGTAGATCGCAAAGAGAAAGAGCACCAGCGCGAGCACCACGAACGTCCAGCTCATGGGCGCTACTCCCCGTGATGGTGGCCGCAGCAGCACTCGTGGCCATCATCATGGCCGTGGCCGCCGCAGCACTCGTGGTCCTCGTCGTGGTGGTGGCCACAACCGCACTCGTGGTCGTCGCCATGTTCGCCGCAACCGCAGCCTTCCTCGTGAGCACCATGCTCCTCGGGACGATACTGCGACCAGTCCAGACCGGCGGCGATGGCGTCGGCCTCCTCCTTGTAGAGAACCGTGATGGCCTGGGTGCCCAGCTTGGCGCCACCGATGGCGTCGAGCATGTCGTAGAGCGTAAAGGCGACGTCGGCGCCGGGCAGCGCGAGCTCGCGGTCATCGGCATAGGCGAGCGCCAAGCGCAGGTCCTTAATGAAGTGCTCGACCATAAAGCCGGGCTTGTAGTCGCCGTCGAGCGCCTTGGGCGCCAGGCTCTCCAGGGCACCGGACTTGCCGGTGCCACCCAGGATCATCTGACGGGTCTTCTCAAGATCAAGGCCGCTCAGCTCGGCAAACGCCATGGCGTCTGCCATGCCGACCATGCAGGCGCCCAGCGACACCTGGTTGGCAAGCTTGGCAGCCTGACCCTTGCCGGCGCCATCGAAGCAGCAGATGGTTGCCGCAAAGGTGGAAAGGATGTCGCGGACCGGCGCGATGTCGTTCTCGGTGGCGCCCACGATAGCCGTGAGCGTGCCGGCGATGGCACCCGACTCGCCGCCGGTGACGGGGCAGTCAAACGCCATGCGGCCGGAGACCTGGGCGGCCTCGGCAATGTCGCGCGCCAGCTCGGGCGAGCTCGTGGTAAGGTCGATCAGGACCGCACCGGGCTTAGTGCACGCGAGCAGACCGTCACCCGCCAGGTAGAGCTCCTCGACCTCGGAGGGATAACCCACCATGGTAAAGACGACGTCGGCGTTCGCCGCGGCATCTGCCGGCGTATCGGCCCAGACGGCACCGCGCTCAACGAGCGCTGCGGCCTTGGACTTGGTGCGGTTGTTGACCGTGACGGGATAGCCAGCGTCCAGAATGTGGCCGGCAATGGGGGCACCCATAATTCCGGTGCCGATAAATGCGACAGAGAGCTTGTTTGCCATGAAACCTTTCCTTTTGGGTTGGGTGTTATTACCAGGTTGAATACTCGGTGCCAGCGTTTGGGCTGTGAGTCGAGGGCGATTACGGACGCATCGCTTGCCTACTGCCCGCGCACGCGGCGAGCGATGCGGTCGGAAAGCGAGGCTTTCTCGGCGCGGTTCTTACCCCAAAACGCAAGTGCCACCATACCGGGCCCCACGTGCGAGCCGATGGTAGGGCCAACGGAACTACGGATAATCGTGACGTCGGCGCAGCCCTCCTCCTTGCGAACTGCGGCCTCGAGCCAGTCACCATCCTTCTCGGCATCGGCAGTCATGATGGCGATGGGCATGGTGCGGTCGGGCACGTAGTTCTCGCGGAACGACTTGAGGATGGACTTGAGCGCCTTCTTGCGGCCGCGGTTGACGCCGATCAGCGACAGCGAGCCGGCCAGGTCGTAGGAGAGCTCGGGCTTGACGTCGAGCTTTGCCGTGAGCTGCGCCGCCGCGGGCGGAATGCGGCCCTACCGGCCGCCCGCCGGGGGGGGAATGGCGCCGGCCGCCAGCCAGTGCGTCGAAGCTCTCAAGCGTAAAGTAGCCGTGCACGTAGGTCTTTGCCTCGTTTGCCCAATCGACCAGCTGCTTGGCGGTCAGTCCCGCCGAACGCTGGCGCACGGCCTCGAGCGCCAAGAGCGCGCCGGTCGCACAGGGCAGAGCGTTGTCGACCACGTAGAGCTCAAAGTTGGGATACTCGGCGCGCACGGCATCTGCCGCCTGGCACGCGGAGTTGTAGCTCGACGACAGCGCCGAGGTAAAGCACAGGTAGACCGTGGGCGTGCCCTCTTTGGCGCACTCGGTAAAGAACTCGATATAGCGACCGAGCGACACAGCCGAGGTGGACACGCGGGCGCCGGCGCGCATGCGGTCGTAGAACTCCTTAGGGCTCATGCTCGACCAGATGTCGTCCGTGCGCTCCTCGCCATCGATAATGAAGGGGAAACCCAGGATATCGACATCGAGGTTCGCGGCGACCTCGGGGCTAAAGTCGCAGCAGGTATCGACGACGATGCGGCAACGGTCCGAATGACCGGCGGATGCGGCCTTGTCCATCAAAGCGACTCCTTACGTAAAAAGGCGGCCACCCGCATGGGATGGCCGCCAACCGTTAACTCATGCAAGTTAACGTATTTTACTCGTCAAGTGTTTCGATGCGGGGCTTGATGATGCCATATCCACCATTCTTACGGTGATACACCACATTGATGAGGCCAGTCGTCGCGTTCTCGAACACGTAGAAGTCGTGACCGAGCAGATCGGTCTGCACCAGCGCCTGCTCCTCAGTCATCGGGGTGACATCGATGACCTTCTCGCGGACGAGCAGGTCGTCCTCCTCCTCGGGCAGCAGCAGGTCGGCCAGATCCTCGACGCGCTCGACCGGCGCGACATCCGCGGCGCTGGCACCGCCCTGGCGGTTGTCCACGACCTTGGTCTTGAACTTGCGCAGCTGACGAGTGACCTTATCGGCGGAAAGATCGATGGCGGCATACATATCTGCGCCGTGCTCGGCAACGCGAATCACAGATCCGCGGGCACGAACCGTGACCTCGACGATTGCCGGGTTGGGGTTCGAGGGGTTCTTCTCATAACGAAGCACGACGTCGACTGTCATAGGCTCGATGTCGAAAACCTTGAGCGCCTCGCCGATCTTCTCATCCACATGCGCACGCAGAGCATCGGTTACCGTCGTCTTGCGTCCAGAAACCTTGATATCCATACGTGGCTCCAATCTGCCTCGGGGACTTACTGTACTGGCTATGTACCCATTGCCGTGCATTTAATCACGCGAATTCCCAAAGACCCGAATAACGACTGCTTGATACCGCATACCGAAGTCTCGCACTTTTCCGTGGCAAAGTGCGCTATAGGAAGGCGTCGACGGAGTTAATTTTTCTCCTGGAAATTAGCTTTGACCTGCTAGTTTTACCAAAATAGAAAAGCCGGGCTCCCCTATTTGGGAGACCCGGCCATGCGTGTTGAAACCGTGAAGAAGCGCCTTGTTCGGTGTATGGCAGACGCCACCCCTACCAATAACTAGCTATTGAGCTTGTTGATGTCATCGTCGGTGATGGCGCCCTCCTGGCTAGACGACGGACTGTCGCCGTTGTTATCAGAGGCGTCGCCATCGGAGGACTCGGTCTCGTTGGACGTGGAGTCGGATGCCTGCACATTGGCCCCCGAAACAGTCTTGGCGGTAAGGTCATAGGGCATTTGGCCATACCAGACGCAGTGGACCGCCTCGAGCGTGCCGTCGACCGTGATACCGTCGAGGGCATCACTCACGGCACGGCACAGCTCATCGTTAGAGCTAAGGCCTGCGACGCCAAGCGTGGAGGGCGCCTCGAGCGTGCCGACATAGGAGATCTGGCTCATCAGGCGCGCGAGGTAACCACCGGCCGTGGAATCACAGATCACGTAATCGACCTCGCCCGACTCGAGTGCCTCGAAGCACTCGTTGATGTTGGAGAAGGTCTTTTGGTTGGCCGTGATGCTCTGCTTGGCAAGCGCTTCCTGCGAGGCCGAGGAAGTCTGAACGCCCAAGGTAGCAGTGTTGAGTGTGTCGGTTGAGACACTCGGGGACTCTCCGTCGCTGGTCTTGCCGAACACGGCGGCAGCATCGTACAGACAGGTGCCAAGCGAGCTGATGTCGCCGCCCGCAGACTTGATGTCGCCAATAAAGATGTCGGCCTTTTTATCGCTGAGCGCGGAATCGGCCGAGGACGCATCGACAAAAGCAACCTTGAGACCCATGCGGCACGCGAGGGCACGAGCGGCATCGACCGCATAGCCCGTGAGGTTTCCGTCGGCATCCTGCATGGCTTGCGGGGCATCGGAAGTATCGAGAGCGACCGTCAGGGTTCCCGGCGTGACCAGGGCATCGTCCGATACCGTGGGGGTAACGGTCTCGCGCTCGATCTGGTCGATCGTGGGCGTCGTGAACGTGGACAGTGGATTGAATGCGCATCCACTCAGGCCCAAAACGGCAATGACCGCCGCGGTCCCAGCACCTAACCGAGCCGCATGCATCAAGCTGCCCCTCACCATGTCCGCTACCCTGCCTTCTGTGTCGTATACGATCCGTGCCCTGCACGGAATATCGGGTTGTTCCCACCAGCTGACCTGGTATTTGACCCCACACTTGCGCACCGGGGTGTTTGCTCGGGAGGCCGCAGCCACCTTCACGACTGACCCGCTCGCCCGCGAGGCGGTATTGCCCCAAAGAAAGTAGAACGGACGGTGCGGCTTACATCTAGGACGCGCCATGATCGCGCCGCGCGCACGCGGTCGCTTACGTGGATCCCTTTGACCGCGTCTGTCTTGGACTAGGACGGGCATTTCGTCCGTCCGCAACCACAGCCTGGTAGGAACGAAGCGCATTATAGCTAAGTTCAAGCTAAAGTTTAAGGTTAAGGGCGTCATTCGCATCGTGCGCACAGATTTTGCGGGTCGGAGTGGGCTATTCGTGCCCCTACGGGGAGCTCCGGGGCGCCCTTCTTAGGGTGCCCCGGCCAAAATACGGCAAATATGAGTACTGTCACCAATTTAGTAACAGGCACTTTTGGCCTCTCGGACAGATTTTGCGCTCAGTGTCGCCAACCTGATGCTTAGTTATTCTACATTTGTTTATTATCTTCTCACTTTACGCCGCCTCCGAGTTCTAAATTCCTTGATTTTGCTGTTACTGATTTAGTGACAGTACTCATATTTGCCATATTTTGTCCAGGGCATATGATTAACCCTCTATTTTCGACGCGAATTAGACCGGCTTAAGCCCAAAACACGCCCGCAGCGTGTTAAACAACGCCTCTTGCTTCTTCCTGCGGGCATCGACACGATTCCGGTACCGCTTTCGCATACGCTGGTGCATGCGCCATGCGAGCGCTTCCATCGCTTCCATGTCACAGAGCATTTCGTTGTTGACCGTCGCGACCTCGATTCCCATAGTAATCAAGCCCGTGTTGCGCTTTTCATCATGGATACGTCCCCTCCGGGATGAATGGCCCAGCTCACCGTTGTATTCCAGGTCAAACCGGGCTGCTTCTTGATACGCATCGCAAACTGCATGGGACATCCCCGAGATTGCCTGCGCACGGTCATCGAACTCAATCTTGTAGTCGGTCTTAAAAGGTCCGCAGGCAAACCCGCCATAGGAAAACGGAAGCGAAAACAGGGCGAGCATGATGCACTCCATGGGTGAGCGCAGGTTTTCCGAAAGATAGGGACACAGACGCTGCAGCTGCTTGGCCGCGTTCCCCTTGCATACCGCGAGGTAATCTGCCAGACGATCGGACGTCAGCACCGGCTCAACCTCAAAGTAGCCCACATCTGCTGGCTGGTCCTTGTCCTTTGCAAGTTTATTCGTAACAGGCGAGGTGTAGGGAGGCAGATACTTCCCGCGGTCACTCAGCGAAATCTTAGAGCACAGCTCCTGAGCCAGGGCAAATGCCTGGATACAGCCGACCTCGCGGGCGACGGCAACACAAAGGGCCTCGGGAGATAGACTGTACACCCCCGGTTCCACCTCTAGAATCGAGCCGGCGGGCAACCCGGAGCATACGGACCAGCCCACGCCAGGCATGCGGCGGCGCTGCGCCGCAGATCCCACCAGCAAGCAAAGATCTTCTTGCACCTCGCCGCTTGCGGCCCCAATCCGCACCAAGTCGGGAAGATAGATGTCCTCGGTCGAGGGCGACGACGTGCACAGCACACGGCGCTCTTCATCGGGATCGAGGTCCCTCCAGCTGATGTAACCCATTTGTCGGCGCTCGGCGCGCATCATGCGTAGCGCCGAGGCGCCTGTTAGGATTACGGAAGCCGCTAGCTGTTCGTCTGTCGGCCCGTTGCACCGCTCAATCTTTACTGCCACAAAACCACCCCTACCAAACGCGTG
>URNJ01000088.1 GCA_900549215.1 uncultured Collinsella sp. | reverse complement strand
CGCCGCCCGCTCCGCGCAGACCGTCAAAATAGCTACTCAGCAGCTCACGGCATTCATCCGCCAAGGCCCCAGCCGTCACGTTAAACCGATGATTCAGGCGCGAGTCGGCATTCAAATCGTATAGGGATCCCAACGCGCCCGCCTTGGCGTCGCTCGCGCCATACACGCAGCGCCCCACGCGCGCGTTAACCATAAGGCCTGCGCACATGCAGCAGGGTTCCAACGTCACATAGACCGTACAGTCGGAAAGGCGCCAGCGACCGAGCGCCTGGGCAGCGGCGCACACGGCCGCAAACTCGGCATGAGCCGAAGGGTCCTGGTCGAGTTCGCGCCGATTGTGCGCCCTCGCGGCGATCTCACCGTCGCGCACCACCACGGCACCAATCGGTACCTCGCCCACCGCAGCGGCGGCGCGAGCCTCCGCCAACGCCTCGCGCATGAACTTCTCGTCGATTTCGGTGATCGTCATCGTTCGCCTTCCCTGTTGCAAATTCAAAACGATGCTATCATTACGACTCACGGAGAGATGGCAGAGCGGTTGAATGCGGCGGTCTTGAAAACCGTTGAGCGCGAGAGCGTTCCGGGGGTTCGAATCCCCCTCTCTCCGCCACTTCTAGTGATGCACCGGCGTCATGGTTCGCTCGAACAGCGCATCGACCACGTCGGCCATCTCAGGTCGACGCTCAAGATCGTGGCCCGATTCCCACCATATCGTGAAAAGTCGAATAATACCGCCGGCGACAAACTCAGACGTCGTCTCGAGTGACACGGGGGCCAGGGCATCCTCGGCAAGCACGTTCATCACACGCTCGCGGATGGAGCGGGCAATGCGGTCGCAAATAACGTTGGTCAACATGCCCGACATGCTGCTTGCCAAAATGTTATCCATGAGCCGCTCGTGCGTCAGAATCAAATCCATGGCATCGTCCAAAATCGCGTGCCGAAGCGCGCGCACGTCCTCGGCAGATACCGCGCCGGCCTCATCGGGCTGTTTTTGCGGCAAGCCCGACATAAGCTCATCGATATAAAAGGCAAAGTAATCGTTCTTGTCGCGAAAGTGCTTGTAGAACGTCGTGCGGCGAATCATGGCGCGGTCGCACAGCATGGCAACCGTCAGGTCCTCAAAACGATGCTCCTCGAGAAGCTCGGTGAAGGCATCGAACAGGGCGCGGTAGGTTTTCTTAATGCGAAGGTCCACTGGTATCGCCATCCTCAGGGCAAAGACAACACTCGTCAATCTGTCGCATATCTTACACCTGTACCTCGCGCGCTTTGCCCCGGTACCGACCCCGCCGAAAACATAACGCTTGCCGGAAAGTTCGGCACGGCAAAACGTTGCGGGTATACTAGTAGCGTTATACCAACGGCAGCTGGCGCATGCCGCCGCGGCCATTCGAAACGGAGACATCATGATTACCGTCATCATCGGCATCGTTGTTGTCATTGTGATTGTCTGCGCCATCGCCGGCATCTACAACAACATGGTCACCAAGCGTAACCGCATCGATAACGCCTGGCAGAACATCGATACGCAGCTGCAGCGCCGCAACGACCTGATCCCCAACCTGGTCGAGACCGTCAAGGGCTACGCCAAGCACGAGCAGGAGACGCTCTCCGCCGTGATCAGCGCGCGTAACACCGCCGTCAAGGCCACCACGCCCGAGGCCAAGATGGAAGCCGACAACGTGCTGACCGGTGCGCTGCGTCAGCTCTTCGCCGTAGCCGAGGCCTATCCCGATCTTAAGGCAAACACCAACTTTACGCAGCTGCAGGCATCGCTCGAGGATACCGAGAACAAGATTAGCTACGCACGCCAGAGCTACAACGATTGCGTGCTCAGCTACAACAACGCCATTCAGACGTTCCCGGCTGTCATCTTTGCCGGCATCTTCCAGTTTAAGGAGCGCCAGGGCTTCGAGGCCGCCGAAGCAGCCCGCCAGGCCCCGACCGTCAAGTTCTAGTAGTTTGGCAGCGCATCCTTAATCGGCCAAATGCATAAACCGCCCCGTCGAATGCATACTTCGACGGGGCGGTTTCCTTTTTCGCGAAGGTCCCCCTCTAAGCGCCGTGCATTTTTAGGAGTATTCAACATAGCCAAGAGCTTCGGGCGCCACGATAAATGCCAAAGACCGCGAATGTCCCTGCAAATCAAACGCTGTCAGCCCATAACCCCGCCCATCATCCGTAGAAAACATCGAGAAATCCCGATTTTTTTGCCCGAGGTCGGTATGCAGGGGCCTTCGATTGCAGAATACTCGCAAAAATGCACGTCGCCGCCACCCCCACATGGCGCGAACCAAAACAAAAGCGCGGCCTAAAAGGCCGCGCACCATCTTTAATTCAGATTAATTATTGTTCGTTGTGACATCGCCGAGCCCGCAGGGCGGAGAGCAAGCTCCCTCCCGGCGCACTCCGCAGGACGCAAGAAGCCCTCGCCGCACGAAGTGCGCAGCGAGGGCTTCTTGCATGTCCGAGGACGCGCCAGGAGGGAGCTTACTCTCTGCCCGGACAGGAAAGGCTAATTACGCGACGGTGTAAACCCAGTTGTGCTTGTCCTCGACAGCACCAGACTGGATGCCAGTCAGGGTCTCGCGAAGCTTCTTCATCACAGGGCCGATCTCGGTGCAGCCAGCCGGGAAGGTCACGGTCTCGTCAGCGCCGTAGACCTTGTTGTCAATCTCGCCCACCGGGGAGATGACGGCAGCGGTGCCGCACAGGCCGCACTCCACAAAGGTGCCGGCCTTGACCTCGGCCCACTCGACGGGGCGCTGATCGACGGTCATACCCAGGTCCTGAGCGACCTGAACGAGCGAACGACGGGTGATGGAGGGCAGGATGGAGTCGGTGTGCGACTGCGGAACGACGAGCGTGCCGTCCTCCTTCACGAACAGGACGTTGGCGCCGCCGGTCTCCTCGACATAGGTGCGGGATTCGGAGTCGAGATACAGGTTCTCGGCATAGCCCTCGCGATGGGCCTCCATCGTGGGCTTAAGGGACATGGCGTAGTTCAGGCCGGCCTTGATGTTGCCGGTGCCGTGCGGTGCGGCACGGTCATACTCGGAAACGCGCAGCTTGACGGGCTTGAGGCCACCCTTAAAGTACGGACCGACCGGGGTCACGAGAATGCGGAACGTGTACTCAGGAGCGGGAGCCACGCCGATCACGTCACCGGAACCGATCATAAACGGACGCACGTACAGGGTCGCACCGGAGCCGAAGGGCGGAACCCAAGCGGCGTTGGCAGAGACGACCTGCTTGACGGCCTCAACGAACTTGTCCTTGGGGAACGGGGGCATCTCGAGGCGCTGCGCAGAGTTGTACATGCGCTCGGCGTTCATGTCGGGACGGAAGCAGACGATGCTGCCGTCCTCGGCGGTGTAGGCCTTCAAGCCCTCAAAGACCTCCTGACAGTAATGGAAGATGCCGCCGCACTCGGAGACATGCAGGGTGTGGTCGGTGGTCAGGCCGCCCTCGTCCCACTCGCCATCCTTCCAATGAGCCTCGTAGCTGTAATCGGTCTTCATGTAGCCAAAGCTGAGGCTACCCCAATCGATATCCTTCTTCTCGACAGTCATATGTCGCTCCTTACATACACAGTTGCAAACTCGCGAACCCGCACGCAAGGACCGAGGCCGACCGCGTCGCAACGTCGCACGCCCGGAGCGTAGAGCCGGACGGGACACGCGAACAGCATCAAAGCCGATGGCACGTCGATTCGCATGCACGAGATTGTACTCCCCGTACGCGTCTGATAAAACGCTTTTCTTTAACTAAGTAAAGTATTTTCATTTGACCGAAACTAAAGAGGCCCGCCACCGTAAGCGGTGACGGGCCTCAACTGCACGGTTTGCGCGCTGGCTCGAGCTACGCGTTCTTTTTGCCCAGCTTAGCCTTAACCAGACCGACCACGGTCGGGATGATCGACACGGCAACGATGCCGACGATCAGCAGCTCAAAGTGCTCCTGCACAAAGGGGATGCCGCCAAAGAAGTAGCCCAGCAGTGTAAAGAGCGTCGACCAGGTAATGCCGCCCAGCACGTTAAAGATGACAAAATTGCGCCAGTGCATGCCGCCCATGCCGGCGATAAAGGGCACAAAGGTGCGGATAAACGGGAAGAAGCGACCCAGGAAGATGGCCAGGTGACCCCACTTGTCCAAGAAATCCTCGGACTTTTTGATGCGCTCGGGCGTCATGGCCTTGACCTTGCCCGAAGCGATAATCTTTTTGCCAAAGAAGTGACCGATCATAAAGTTGCACTGGTCGCCCAGGATGGCTGCGGCCCATGCGGTGGCCAGAAGCGCCACGATGTTAAAGCCGCCGTTGTGGGCAAAGAAGCCCGAAGCAAACAGCAGCGAATCGCCGGGAAGGAACGGGAAGAACACCACGCCTGTCTCGATAAAGATGATCAGGAACACACAGCCGTAGGCCATAAGCGGGCCGGCGGCGATCCAGCTGGCGATCGCGGTGCGCGGGTCTTTGAGCAGCTCGGCGATAAAATTAATGAAACCCATGAAGTAAAACCTCTCAGTTGTGGGCGCGGATACGTCCAAGTTGACCAGTATACGGTTGCGGCGCCCCCTCGTGCGCAACCCCACAAAAGCATGACCCCATTACCAGCAAGTTTGCATAACTGACACCTGTTGCGCAATGCCGCCAAGATTGTCCTTCCTAATCCCTAGCGAATCGCTATACTTTATTGAATCGCATTGCCATGGCGCTAAGGGAGGGCGGCCGGTGAGCTTTATCAATACCATTCGCGAGGACATCAAGACCGTCCAAGCGCAGGATCCCGCCGCGCAAAACGGTCTAGTCATCTTCCTTTCCTATCCTGGCCTGCACGCCAAGTGGAACCACGTGCCCGAGCACTGGCTCTGGGAGCACGGTCATCGCTCGCTCGCCCGCGTGCTCTCGCAGATCACCCGTCATATCACCGGCGTCGAAATTCATCCCGCCGCACAGATTGGCAAGCACTTCTTTATCGACCACGCCATGGGCGTCGTCATCGGCGAGACCACCATTGTGGGCGACAACTGCGTGCTCTACCAGGGCGTCACGCTCGGCGGCACCGGCAACGAGACCGGCAAGCGCCACCCCACCCTGGGCAACAACGTCACCGTGGGCACGGGCGCCAAGGTGCTCGGCAACATCCGCATCGGCAACAACGTCAAAATCGGCGGCAACTCGGTTGTCGTCAAGGACGTGCCCGACAACTGCACCGTCGTGGGCGTGCCGGGGCGCATCATCAAGCGCAACGGCTGCCGCGTGTTCGAGGAGAGCTTCGATGCCAAGCAGCATCGCGAGTACATGCCCGACGATGCCGCCGAGCAATCCGCGCTCAACCGTCAAGGCATCACCGAGAATGCCCGCCGCGTCAAGGAACTCGAGCGAGAGGTGGCCGAGCTCAAGGCCCTCGTCGCCAAGCTCGCGGACGAACGCTAGAGGCGGACGACCACCGACGACATTAACGCCAACGCAAAGGCGCGCCAGAGGATTCACCCCCGGCGCGCCTTATTTGTGATGTGACAAAGAGGCTGCCCCCTTGCCACCTTAGGCGAACTGGCTCAGATAGAGGTCGGCGTAGGCACCCTCGGCTGCGAGCAGCTCCTTATGCGTGCCCTGCTCGATAATGTTGCCGTGGTCCATGACCAAGATCAGGTCGGCGTCCACGATCGTCGACAGGCGATGCGCGATCACAAAGCTCGTGCGCCCGCGCATGAGCGCGTCCATGGCACGACCGATGGCAAGCTCGGTACGCGTATCCACGCTTGAGGTCGCCTCGTCCAGGATGAGAATCGCCGGGTTGTTGAGCAGCACGCGTGCGATGGTCAGCAGCTGACGCTGGCCCTGGCTGATGCTCTCGGCATCGTTGGCCACGCGCGTGTCGTAGCCCTGCGGCATGGTGCGCACAAAGAAGTCGACCTGCGCGGCGCGCGCAGCCGCCACGATCTCGTCGCGCGTCGCCTCGGGACAGCCGTAGGCGATGTTTTCGGCAATCGTGCCGTCAAACAGCCAGGCGTCCTGCAGCACCATGCCAAACTGCTGACGTAGCTCGCCGCGATCCATGCGGCTCGTATCCACGCCGTCGAGCGTAATACGCCCGCCGTCAATCTCGTAGAAGCGCATGAGCAGGTTGATGAGCGTCGTCTTGCCTGCGCCCGTGGTTCCCACCACGGCAATCTTCTGGCCCGGCTCGGCGGTAAACGACACGTCGTGCATAAGCGGCTTGTCGGGCGAATAGCCAAAGCGCACATGCTCAAAGGCGACGCGGCCCTCAACGCGACCCGGAAGCTTGGCGGCCTCATCCGGCTGCGGATCGGCCTCCATCTCGGGCTCATCGAGCAAGTCGAACACGCGCTCCGCACTTGCCAGCGCGCTCTGCAGCGAGTTAAAGGTAAACGACAGCTGCGTCATGGGTTCGGACGCCTCGTAGATAAACTGGAAGAACGCCTGGAACACGCCGACGGTCATGTGACCGGCAACCAGCATGCTGCAGCCCACGAGCGCAATCACGATCTGCGCCAGGCGACCAATAAAGCGAACCGCGGGTCCGACGGCGTTGATCATAAAGTCGGCCTTGGCACTCACGCGTGCCAGCTCGCCCGAGGCCTGGTGCACCTCGGCAGAACTCTGGCGCTCACGGTTGAACGCGCGAATCACCAGACGGCCCGAATAGCCTTCCTCGACCGCGCTCGTGATTTTGGACACCCACTCCTGACGCTCGCCCGTCACATCATGCGTACGGCTCGAAACCACCTTGGTCACTAGCAGCGACAACGCCGTAAAGAACAAAAAGACGAGCGTGAGCGGCACGCTAAACACGAACATCACGCTCACGGCGCCCACCACGGTGCCGATCGACACCAGCAGCTGCAGCAGTCCGCGCTGCATACTCTCGGACATCTTGTCCAAGTCGTTGGTCGCGCGACTGACCACTTCTCCGGGGCGATGCGCGTCAAAGTAGGCGAGCGGCAGACGGTTGAGCTTTTGTGCGATGCGGTTGCGTAGGCGCAGGTTGAGGCGTTCGGCAACGCTCGACATCAAAAAGCTCTGGAGTGCGTAGAACGAGGCGGCGGCGGTCCAAATCATAAAGTAGACGAAGATGGTCTTGCCGCAGTTCTCCCAAGTGATGTTGAAGGTGGTTCCGTTGGCAAACGCCACCTGAATGTGGCCCCACAGCTCATCGATCACGCGGGCGCTATATGCCGGCGCAGCGGTGTTAAAGATGGCGTAGAACACAATGCTCGTGAACACGATATAGAAGCGCCAATGGTCGCCGGCAGCCTCGCTCCACAGGCGGCGCACCGTCGCCCAGGTGTCGCGGGGTTTCTCGTCCTCGTCCTCGTCGTCCACATCGCGCATGCGCTCTGCCTCGGCGCGGGCGCGCTCGTCCTCGGCGCGCTCGTTTTCCTCGTAGAGCGCTTGGCGGCGAGCCTCGCGCTCGGCTGCAGCCTTGGCGGCCTCGTCCAGTTCGGG
>URNJ01000087.1 GCA_900549215.1 uncultured Collinsella sp. | reverse complement strand
GGGCACATAGCGATGGAATTTAAGGCCATCATAGAAACCCATCGTGGAAAGCTCGCAGAAGTTCGCGACATGAATGGGAGCGCCCTCACCGTCAAACTTGACCTTGATGGTACCCTTCGACGTCTCGATAACGGCGCACTCGTCGCCGGCAAGCTGATACTCGGGCGTGTAGAGCTCTTTCTTAAAACCAAACATGTGGTTCCTTCCTCGTGCGTTTAAAGCATATTTGTACGAATTGTAGCAATAAGCATGCGCTTACATCAATTGCGCACGTAGGTTATGCCGACTATGGCGAACTAATTTTAGGAACGCTGCTGCGGCTTCCAGGAGCCCACGTTGGCGTCGTACTGATTCAGCGCGCTGTTGCCGCCCTGTGCGATGGGCGCCAGGATATCGCTTTGGTGGGAACTCATCGACTCGCCATCGGGAATGGCCAGCGAGATATCCCAGCTCTGGCAGATTAAGTCGACGCGCTCATACATCCACTCGGCAAGCTGCTTTAAATGGGCGATGTCATCCGCATAGACCGTATCGTCCTGATACTTAAGGTTGTTAAGCTCATCTTGCGTCTTTTTGATCTGGTCGCGCAGGGCGTAGGCACTCTGCGACAGCTCCTGACGGGTGGACAGCGGCGTTCGGAGATAACCGTTGTTAAAGGAATCGATGACCTCGCCGATCTGATCATTGTTGTACGACACAATGGTCTGATACAGGCTGTCGAGCTTGGTGTAGAGCTGGTCATCGGTCAGCACGGTATCTTCCTGGACCACCTCGGCAGAATCGTCCTGCTTGGTATCGTCCTCAGTCGCCTCGCCCTTTTGGCGCGTGGGGAAGGTCGTCTGCGCGGCCTGGCCAAACTGGTCATAGAAGCCAGGCATGACACCCATGGGATCGGCCGTCACGAACCAATACGCACCACCGCACACGACGGCAAGGACCGCGATGATAATAAGCGGCTTGGGGATATGACGCTTGTGCTTGTGATAGGCGTCCTCGTCGGGATGCACCTTGCGCTTGGGTTTTTGAGCATCGTCGTGCAGGGAAACCGGCGTGGGAATATCGACCTTGGGAATACCGAAATCCTTATCGAAAGCCGGCAGCACGCAGGTCTCATTGGGGTCGGCGGCGTCTGAGAGCACCGCAGCGGCAGAGGCCGGCGCATGAGGCACCTCGGTATCGATCTGCTCTTGCGTTAGGCGCGGAAAGCCCGCCGTGCGGCCCGCTGCCAGGTCGGATGCGGCCGCGTCCTCGGAGAGGATACCCGGAGCGGGGCGTCCGCATTTGGGGCACGTACGATCATGTGGAGAAAGACGGGCACCGCAGCCCTCACAGAACACGAACTCGGTGTGCTCGGGACCATCGCCCGGACCCACATAGGCGTTGCAGTAGGGGCAGAACGAGGCGCCGTCCTCGATAGTCTTAAGGCAATGCGGGCAGATCACGGCATCCTCTTTTCGAAGCAATTCAAACAATCGAGGTTAGAGCATAACATCGCCACGGCCCCACAGGAACAAGGCACCAATTCAACATCGCCAGGGCGCGTAGCTACTTCTTCTTTTTGCTTGGCATCGAGACTTTGATGCCTTGGGCGGACTTGGTCACGCGAGAGCGCTTGGCTCCGGTACTCTTCTTTTTCTTGGGCTGGGCCTGGGCCACGCCCTCAAGTGCGCGGGCCTCGGCCTCGCGAGCGGTGCGATCTTCGCGGCGCTGCGCCATGTCGGCGGCGACGCGCTTGGCAAAACGCTCGGCCGTCGAACCCGTCGCGCTCACCTTGCCGCCACCGCGACCCAGGTGAACGCGCACACCACGGCCAAAACCAGTTGCGGCATGACGACGACGCGGCTTGAGCGAATCCATCATCGTGGCGAGCTTAAAGAACACCGAGCAGGTAAAGATCACGATGACAGCCAAGATAACCATCTGGCCTATCGACAGGTTGGCAATAGACAGCAGCTCCGGGAATCCGATAACGCCCACCAGGATGCCGGCGACTACAAACACAAAGAGCACCACACGTAAGGGCGTGAGAGGCTGCGAGATGTGCCAGATCAGGCTGACGCTCGCCGCGCACGACGTAAGCAGGCACATCGTAGACAGCGTGAGCTGGCTAAAGCCAAACACGCGCGCCACAAAGATATCGAGCGCCGCAGCCAAAATGACTGCAATCGACGCCGGCAGCGCACGCTTGAGTACGTTCGTCAAAAATGACCCCTTCACGCGAGCATTGTTGGGCTCCAAACCCAGCACAAAGCCCGGCGCGCCGATGCAGAAGAAGTTGATGAGTGTCATCTGGATGGGCTCGAAGGGGTACGGCGGCAGTGCAATGCACAGCGCCGCCAGGCCCATCGAGAACAGCGTCTTGGTCAGGAACAGCGAGGCCGAACGCTGCAGGTTGTTGATGGAGCGACGGCCCTCGGCCACCACGGCGGGCATCGAGGCAAAGTCGTTGTCGACGAGTACGATCTCGGCCACGTTACGTGCGGCATCGGAGCCAGCCGCCATGGCCACGGAGCAGTCGGCCTCCTTGAGCGCCAGCACGTCGTTGACGCCGTCGCCCGTCATGGCCACGGTGTGCTCGCGGCGCTTGAGCGCCTGCACGAGCTCGCGCTTCTGCTGCGGGGTCACACGACCAAAGACATGGTAGCGGTCCACTGCGGCATCGAGCTTGGCCGGCGTATCGAGCGTCGTGGCGTCCACATAAGCGTCCGCCCCCGGCACGCCCACCACGCGCGCGATCGACGACACTGTACGCGGGTCGTCGCCGCTGATCACGTTGAGGGTCACGCCCTGCTCGTTAAAGTAGCCGATGGTCTCGGCCGCCGAGGTACGAATCTCGTCGCGGATGGTCACAAAGCCCACGGGCTCGGCCTCGCCCACCATATCGCCATCGGGCGTAAAGCCGTCCACGCGCGCCACCACGAGCACGCGGCAGGTATCGGCAAGCTCGGCGACACGGTTCTCGACCTGGGCAAAAACACGATCAGAGAGCACAAACTGCGCCGCACCCATCACATAGGAGCCCTGCGCAAACGAAGCGCCACTCCATTTTTTAGACGACGAGAATGGAATGACCGACAGCGGCTCAGACACCTCGACCGGGCGATCGGCGTAATAGTTGAGCAGCGCCTGGCAGGTCTCGTTGGCATCGGCCGAAGTCGCACGCGCGACGTTAGCCAGCGCAAAATCGAGCACCGTGGTATCGACGGGAACGGCCGCCTCGTCCGAGCCGGCGCCTAGGCTCACGCCCTCAACCGGCAGCGGATACGTGCCCTCGACCTCCATGCGGCCCGACGTGATGGTGCCCGTCTTGTCCAGGCACAGCACGTCGACGCGAGCGAGTGTCTCGATGCAGTAGAGCTGCTGCGCCAGCACCTTGCGGCGAGCCAGGCGCACCGCGGCGATGGCGAGCACCGACGAGGTCAGCAGCACCAGGCCTTGCGGGATCATGCCCAGCAGGGCGCCCACCGTGGACAGCAGCGCCGACGAAGGCACATGACCAGCCAACAGCTCGGAGAAACACCACGAAAGCGCGCTATCGCCCGGGGTTCCCGCGGCATCCCACAGTTCGCTCACACTCGAGGCAAACAACGCCAAACCGAGCGGGATCATGATGATGCTCGCAAAGCGAACGATGGCGTTAAGCGCGTTCATGATCTCGGAATTAACCTTTTTGACGTACTTGGCCTCGTTATTAATTTTGGCCACGTAGTTGTCGGCGCCGACATGGATCACGCGGGCGCGCAGCAGGCCCGAGTCGATAAAGCTGCCGCTCATGAGCTCGGAACCGGGCTGTTTCTTAATAAGGTCGCTCTCGCCCGTCAGCAGACTCTCGTTCACGAGCGCCTCGCCCGAAACCACCACGGCGTCGGCGGGAATCTGGTCGCCGCGCCCCAGGCGGATGATGTCGTCGAGCACGATCTGGTCCAGGTCGAGCTCCACCTCGGCGCCGTCGCGCACCGCGATGGCCTTCTTGGAGGTCAGCAGCGTGAGCTTGTCGACCATCTTCTTGGAACGCATGGACTGGATGACGCCAATAGCGGTATTGAGGAACACCACGAACAGGAACGTCAGATTCTTAAACGAACCGGTCAAAATGACCAGGAACGCCAAGATCACGTTGATCAAATTGAACAACGTGCAGAGGTTCTCGATGATGAGCTCTTTGACCGACTTGGTCTTGAGCTCCATGTTGCGGTTGATCTTACCGGCGGCGATGCGCTCCTCGACCTCGGCGGTCGAGAGTCCGCGCTCGATATCCGTTGCTGCCATACCACGTCCCATCACGTCGCGTCGGTATAAGAAAAACCGCCCGGACCATGCGAGGTTCGGACGGTCTTACGTTCGATGGTGCCCCATGTTGGATTCGAACCAACGGCCTTCTGCTCCGGAGGCAGACGCTCTAATCCCCTGAGCTAATAGGGCCAACGTTTGGCATTATACCCAAGTGCACCACGGGCTATCAAAATAAAAGAAAAAGCTTTGCAATTACGTGGGAGACGCGGTGCAACGGCCCACTTTAGAAGGCAAAAGCGAGTCAGATAGTATAAACTTTCATGCACCATATATACACGGCTCGCAATGCGGGCCGTTTTTGCAAAAGTTATCCATCGAGGTGAGAGGCACACCATGATTGCAATTCTAAAGCAGAGCGCCAGCGACGAGGCCGTCAGCCATATCGTCAGCTGGATTGAGAAAAAAGGCCTGAAGACCGACGTCTCGCGCGGCGAGAACGAGACGATTATCGGCCTGGTGGGCGATACGACCAAGATCGACCCGTTCCTGCTCGAGTCCATGGATGTCGTCGAGCGCGTGCAGCGCGTCTCCGAGCCGTTCAAGCGCGCAAATCGCAAGTTCCACCCCGAGGACTCCGTCATCGACTGCGGCCACGGCGTCAAGATCGGCGGCGACCAGTTCCAGGTCATCGCCGGTCCCTGCTCCGTCGAGGGCGAGAACCTCATCCGCATCGCACGCCGCGTAAAGGCCGCCGGCGCCACGATGCTGCGCGGTGGCGCCTACAAGCCCCGCACCTCCCCCTACGCCTACCAGGGTATGGGCCCCGCCGGCCTCGACCTGCTATGCGAGGCATCCGCCGAGCTCGACATGCCGATCGTCACCGAGATCATGGACCCGCGCGACGTGCAGGTCTTCCTTGACAAGAAGATTGACGTCATGCAGATCGGCGCCCGCAACGCCCAGAACTTCCCCCTGCTCAAGGAGGTCGGCAAGACCCAGACCCCGATCCTGCTCAAGCGCGGCATGTCCGGCACGATCGATGAGCTGCTTATGGCAGCCGAGTACATCATGAGCGAGGGCAACGACAACGTCATCCTTTGCGAGCGCGGTATCCGCACCTTCGAGACCCGCACCCGCAACACCTTCGACCTCAACGCCGTGCCGGTGCTGCACCACCTGTCGCACCTGCCTGTCGTCGCCGACCCCAGCCACGCCACCGGCTACACCCGCTACGTTGAGCCCATGGCGCTCGCCGCGACCGCCTGCGGTGCCAACGGCCTGGAGATCGAGGTCCACGACGAGCCGAGCCGCGCCTGGTCCGACGGCGCCCAGGCCCTCACCCCCGATCAGTTCGACGACACCATGCGCCGCATCCGAGCCATCCGCGAGGTTGTCTGCCAAGAGACCATGGAGTAGCTCATGGGTACGGTGAGAAACGCGCGCGTTAACCAGGGCGGCCCCAAGTGCGCCGGCATCGTCGGCCTTGGCCTCATCGGCGGTAGCTTTGCCCGCGGCTATGCGCAGGCGGGCGTCCGCGTGCTGGCCTGGGACCCCGATGACGATGTCATGACGGCCGCCAGCATGGGCACTGTCGCCGGAGAGCTCAACGGCAAGACACTCGGCGAATGCGACATCATCGTCCTGGCTTGCTATCCCGAGGCATGCATCGAATGGCTCGAGGCGCATGCCCAGGCACTCGCCGACGCCACCGACACCGACGCCATCATGGGTCCCGTGGTGATCGACACCGTGGGCGTCAAGGGCATTGTGTGCGAGCGCGCCTTTGAGCTTGCCCGCGAGCACGGCTTTTACTTTGTGGGCGCGCACCCCATGGCGGGCACCCAGTTCTCAGGCTACGCTCACTCCCGTGCCGACCTGTTCCAGGGCGCCCCGCTCGTGCTCGTGCCACCCGCGGTGGACGATGCGCTCAAGCTGGAGCTTTTGGGCCAGGTGCGCGAGATGGTGCGCCCCTTGGGCTTTGGCAAGTTCAGCGTGACCAGCGCCGCCGAACACGACCGCGTCATCGCCTTCACGAGCCAGCTTGCGCACGTGGTATCCAACGCCTACGTCAAGAGCCCCACCGCCCAGGTCCACCACGGCTTTTCGGCCGGAAGCTACCGCGATCTCACCCGCGTGGCGCACCTCAATCCTCAGATGTGGTCCGAGCTTATGATCGACGACGCCAATGCGCTCGCCTTCGAGATCGACCACCTGATCGAGTCGCTTGGCGCCTACAGCCGCGCCCTTAAGGACCGCGACCAACGCTATCTGGAGAATCTCCTTGCCGAGGGCGACCGCATCAAGCGCGCGCTCGACGACGAGGCCTCCCACTAGACCACCTATCACGCCAGGTCGAAAGGACCGAAGCTTATGGCGATTACCATCGATATCGACACCGCACGCCCCTACCAGGTGCATGTTGGCACGTTTTTGCTGGAGCAGGCGGGGCCGCTCGTGCGCGCCACTGCCGGCGGCGCCAAGGCCGTCATCGTGACGGACACCAACGTGGGCCCGCTCTACCAGATGCCCGTTAAGCAGAGCCTGGAGGCGTCAGGCTACGAGGTGAGCATCTGCACCTTCGAGGCCGGCGAGGCCCATAAGCGCGCCGAAACCTATGTTGCCATTTTGGAGTTTGTGGCCGAGCACGAGCTTTCGCGCTCCGACGTGATCGTGGCACTCGGGGGCGGCGTCGTGGGCGATGTGGCGGGCTTTGTGGCCGCCACCTACATGCGCGGCTGCAAGTTTGTGCAGATCCCGACGAGCCTGCTCGCCATGGTGGATTCGTCGGTGGGCGGCAAGACCGCCATCGACCTGGCTGCCGGCAAGAACTTGGCCGGCGCCTTTTGGCAGCCGAGCGTGGTTATCGCTGACGTGGGGTGCCTGGCCACCCTCACGCCCGAGCAGTTCGCCGACGGCTGCGGCGAGGTCGTCAAGCACGCCGTGATCGCCGACCCGGAGCTTTTCGCCGAGCTGGAGAAGACCCCGCTCACGCTGGAGCTGCTCAACCGCGATGTGGCCCGCGTAGCACTCATCATCGCCCGCAACATCGACATCAAGCGCGCCGTGGTCGTCGCCGACGAGCACGAAACCAACCAGCGCAAGCTGCTCAACTTTGGACACAGCGCCGGACACGCCGTCGAAGCCTGCGAGCACTTTGAGCTCGGGCACGGCAACTGCGTGTCGATCGGTATGGGCATCATCACGCGCGCCGCGGCCCTGCACGGCGTCTGCGATGCTGCACTGCCCGGTCGTATTGAGGAG
>URNJ01000086.1 GCA_900549215.1 uncultured Collinsella sp. | reverse complement strand
CGATAAACTGATGGATCAGCGCTTCATCAATCGCGAGCCCCAGCTCAGCGGCGCCTGCCTTCCAGGCCTTAATCCCCAAACGCTCGGTATCGACCAGCGTTCCATCCATGTCAAAAATAACAGCCTTGATCATATCGGTCCCCCATCGACTCTCGCTGTCGTATTGCCGCAACTCTACCGCATTTGGCAACTTGTATATAACGTATATACCATATTGCACTTTCGTTACACAGATAGAAGACTTATGGCAAGTAACGCATTAGGATTATAGTTTTCGACCGAGTACTCAATGGTAAGGATCGTTTCATGATTTTAGACACCACGGCACCCGCAGAGGAGCTTCAAGACAAGCTATCGGCGCTCGAACAGCTGCTTTTGGCATACGGGCGCGTGGCTATCGGGTTTTCCGGTGGCGTCGACAGCAGCTTTTTGGCCGCCGTATGCGCCCGCATCATGCCTACCAATACCCTCCTCGTCCATCTCACCACGCCGCTCATCGGCACGCCCGAACAGGCCTCGTTTGAGCGGTCCGTTGATGGACAAGCCAATGAAGGGGCGCATTTTAAGCTCCCCGTGCTCAATCTTTCGGTCGATCAGCTGCAGCTCCCCCAAGTAGCCTGCAACGATGCCAATCGCTGCTACCACTGCAAGCACGCTGGCTTTACCGCCATCGTCAACCACGCCAAGTCGCTCGGCTTTCCCACCGTCATCGATGGCAGCAATGCAAGCGATCGCGGTGACTACCGCCCCGGCATGCGTGCGGCAGAAGAGCTCGGCGTACGCTCACCCCTTATGGAGGTCGGCTTTACCAAGGACGAAGAGCGCGAGCTGCTGCGCGCATGGGGCTATCCCGTTTGGAACCTGCCGGCGGGAGCCTGCCTTGCCACGCGCGTCCCCACGGGCGAGGAGCTTACGCGCGAGAAGGTCGATTTAATCCGCGCCTGCGAGGATTACCTGCACGATCTTGATCTGGCACAGGTACGCGCGCGCTTGATCGGCGACTGCATGCATATCGAGGCCGCCCCCGCAGATGTCACCAAGATTGCCGCCCTCGGCGGCACCGCCGTCGATGCCGAGGGCAAGACCCCGCTGCCCGTCGCCATCGAGTCCGCGCTGCGCGAGCTGGGCTGCGGCCACATCTCCCCCGAGGTCACCCCCTACATTCACGGCAACATGAACCTTTAGGTTACGCCGTTTTACAAACGGCGTAACTGCTCGGCGCTGCGCGGGCTCCGGACACGGCAATCTGACGTTCAACTTCACGGGCGCGACCAAAAGGTCAGCGCCCGCTTGTTTCACGTCACCTTACCGCACCCGGAGCCCGCTCGCTCGCATATGCTCAACCTGCACTGCGTTAACTGACCTGCCAATAAGGGACAGGTTTATTTTGGCAGGTTTTATCTGGGAAAATGTCAAATGGCCCCACACGCCCAACCACCGCAGCTCCATATGAGGCAAATGAATCAGTGGCGTTTGCCCCAAATCTTGAGTATTTGTTCGACAGAACGGCCCCTGCCGGCTCCTGCTAGACTGGTAGACTCCCAACCGTCCATCCAGGAGCCTCAATGTCGCGCAAGTCCGCCTACAAGCAAGTACTTTCCATCGGCACCGCCGTGGTGCTGGGGTTTGCGCTGTTCACAGGGTCGCTCGACGGAGCGCCCAAGCTGTTGTCGCCGCAAAGCGATGAGCAGGCGGCAGCCCTGGCCGAAAAACAAAACGAGAGTCCCAGCCGCACCGACGACGAGGCAGACCTGGTTGCCCGACTCGAATCGGGAACAGCGAGCTCCTCGGACTCTCAAAATAGCCAAGACTCTGGCGATGGTTCCGATTCCGCCGCACCCGACACCGGTGACGACGTTTCCGCGGACAGCGCCGCCACCCCCATCGACGAGGTCGAAAACCCCGATCTCGACCGCGCCCGCGGCGTATATCTCAGCAGTATTCCCGACTACGCGGGTAACCCCTATGTTGCCCTGCGCGCCGATAGCACACACCCGCTCGGCACACCGTCATTCACACTCGATGAATACGAGCGTGCTACAGAAGAGGGCTGCTTTAAGAAGTTCTCCAAGCTCGACAGCCTGGGCCGCACCCGCAAAGCGCTCGCCTGCGTGGGCCCCGAATCGCTCGGTCAAGGCAAGCGCGGCGATATCTCGCGCATCCACCCCGCCGGATGGCACCAGCAGCGCTACGACTTTATTCCGGGCCAGAGCCTCTACAACCGCTGCCACCTTATCGCCTGGTCGCTCTGCGGCGAAAACGCCAACCGCAAGAATCTCCTCACCGGTACGCGCTATCTCAACGAGACGGGCATGCTGCCGTTTGAAGAACAGATTCTCAACTATATTCACGATACGGGTAACCATGTGCTCTATCGCGTCACGCCCATGTACAACGAAGAGGAACTTGTCTGCCGTGGCGTGCGCCTTGAGGCGCAATCGGTCGAGGACCACGGCAAGACGCTGTGCTTCCACGTATATTGCTACAACCTGCAGCCGCATGTTCAGATCGACTACGCCACCGGCCGCAACCAGGCCTTGGGGGACTAGAGTCGCCGCATCATCCCAAAAACCAAAATGATCCGTTTTCCTCCGTCGCATACGGATCAAAATGGACCGCCCCGGATTGCCCAAGGCGGCCCATTGGTTGACATGGATATTGTGGCTAAGCCTGCTCGTTACTTGGCGCGGCCCTCCTCATAGCGCTCGACTAGCTTGGCCTGAACGTCATAGGGAACCTGCTCGTAGCCGGCGGGCTTCATGGTAAAGTCGCCCGTGCCACGCGTGATAGAGCGCAGACGCGTCGAATAATCCGTCAGCTCGGCGAGAGGTGCCTGCGCGATAACCACGGTGTCTCCGCGCTCATCGGTCTCCATGCCCGTCACGCGACCGCGCGAGGCCGAGATGTCACCCATCACGGCACCAGCGTAGCTCTCGGGGATAGTCACCGTGACTTCCTCGATGGGCTCCAGCACCACCGGATCGGCATCGGCGCATGCCTTGCGCAGGCCGATGCGAGCCGCCGCGCGGAACGCCATCTCGTTGGAGTCGACGCTGTGATACGAGCCGTCGTACACAGCCACGCGAATGCCCGTGAGCGGGTAGCCGGCAATGATGCCGTCTTTCATGGTCTCCTGGACACCCTTGTCCACGGCGGGAATCAGCGAGCGCGGAATGCGACCGCCCACGACCTCGTCTACAAACTCGTAGCCGTCGCTCGTACCGTCGGGCCCAATGAGCGGCTCAACGCGCAGCCAGCAGTCGCCATACTGGCCGGCACCGCCAGTCTGCTTCTTGTGGCGGCCCTGGGCACTCGCCGTGCGGCGGATGGTCTCGCGATACGGAATGCGGATCGGCACGCTTTTGGCCACGACCTTAGTACGGTCCTCCAGACGGTTGAGCAGCACCGAAACCTGCGCCTCGCCCACCGCCGAAATGATGGTCTGGCCGGTCTCCTCATCACGATCGATACTCATGGTCGGGTCGGCCTTGCACGCCTTCTCAATAAACGTGTAGAGCTTCTCCTCGTCACCGCGGTTCTCGGCCTCGATGGCAATGCGGTACTGCGAGTTGGGGAACTTAAACGCCGCCGCCTCGACCTTGCCGGTAATGGAGAGCGTGTCACCCGTCTCTGCCGCCAGCTTGGGCGCCACGATAATGTCGCCGGCATAGGCGTGACCGACCTCGGTCATGTCGCGGCCGCACATCACATACAGGTGAGCCAGACGATCGCTCTTGCGGGTGCGCGCGTTGATCAGCTCAAGGCCCGGCTCAAGCGTGCCCGTCAGCACCTTGATAAAGCTGATGCGGCCCTGCTGCGGATCGGCCAGCGTCTTAAACACAAACGCCACCGGGCGGTCATCGTCGCTCGAAATCTTGAGCGAATCGCCGTCAATGAGCGGCATCTCGCCATAGTCGGTCGGCGCCGGGAAGTACGTCGCGATGTCATCCATCAGCGAGTTGACGCCCTGCTCTTTAATGCAATCGCCCGCAAAGACCGGCACAAAGATGCGCTCGGCGATCGCCTTCGACAGCAGGCCTTCAAGCTCCTCCTGCGTCAGCGTCTCCTCGCCTTCCAGGTACTTCATCATCAGCTCGTCGTCAGCCTCGGCCACCAGCTCGCACAGATGGTCGTGAGCCTCCTCGGCCTGGGCACGATACTCCTCGGGAATCTCCGACTCAACGGCTTCGGTGCCGTTGCAATGGCGCGCCTTCATGCGCACCAGGTCGATAATGCCGTTAAAGTCCTCGCCCTCGCCCCAGGGAAGGGTCACGGCGCCCAAACGCGTACCAAAACGCTCCTGCAGCAGGTCCATCGTGGTCGTAAAGCTGGCCTCGGAGCGCGACAGGCGGTTCACGAACACCGCACGCGCCAGACGCAGGTCCTCCGCCGCATACCAAAGCTTAACGGTCGTAGGCTGCGGACCGGCCTCGGCGTCGACCACAAACAGAGCCGTCTCGCAAACGCTCATAGCGGCAAAGGCGTCACCGATAAAATCGGGGTAGCACGGGGCATCGAGCACGTTGATGCGGGCGCCCTTCCAGTCGATCGGCGCGATGGTCGTCGAGATGGAGAATGAACGCTTGACCTCTTCAGGGTCATAGTCGAGCGTGGGCTTGGTGCCGTCGTGGCCGCCCAGGCGGGCGGTCTTGCCGGAAAGGTGGAGCATGGCCTCGGCGAGTGAAGTCTTGCCCACCCCGCCTTGGCCTACGAGCACCACGTTCCTTACATTGCCGGTCTTGGGAGCACCCATGATGACCTCCTTGCAGGGCCGCGCGCAATGCGCGACGCCAACGGGGAGAGTTCGCGGTCGATGCCGTCCCGGGAGCAGCATGGTCGGCAGCCGAGCCGACTCACCCTCCAAATGTCCTATGCCACCACCCTACCCTTGCAGCCGCCTGTCCATGCAGACCTTTCGGCACGCGTATGGATACAGGCGGCGAGAGGAGGGGGCGAGCTTGCAAGGGGATTATTGAACCCCGCGGATGCAAAAAACCGCCGCAGATGATAAGACCTGCGGCGGTTTCACCTCAATAAACAGTTGAGCAAATAGCTGAGCCTACCCCTCGATACGGCTCAAGAACTCACGGGTGCGCTGCTCGCGCGGATGGTCGATGACCTGCTCGGCAGGACCCTCCTCGACAATATGGCCGCCGTCCATAAAGACCACGCGGTCGGCAACATCGCGCGCAAACTGCATTGCGTGGGTCACGATCACCATCGTCATATTCTGCGCGGCAAGGTCTTTAATGACACGCAGCACCTCGGCCGTCAGCTCGGGATCGAGCGCCGAGGTCGGCTCGTCAAAGAATAAGATTTCCGGATCGAGCGCTAGGGCGCGGGCAATACTCACGCGCTGCTGCTGACCGCCCGAAAGCTCACACGGCACCTTGTTCTCGTTGCCCGTCAGCCCCATTTGCGCAATCAGCTCGTGAGCGCGGGCTTCCGCCTGCTCGCGCGGACGCTTAAGCACACGAATCGGCGCATCGATGATGTTTTTCATCACGGTATAGTGCGGGAACAGATTGTAGTTCTGAAACACCAGGCCAAACCGCGAGCGCGCTTGCTTGGGCACATCGCCCTTCGCATAGACCGCGCCCGAACCCGCATCCGTCGCAACGGCAAGGTCTCCAAACGAGAGCGAGCCTCCGTCGAGTGTCTCGAGCAGCGTGGCACACCGCAGCAGCGTGGACTTGCCGCCACCCGAAGGTCCGATAATCGCCACGACCTCGCCACGCTTCACCTCAAGCGAGATATCCTTGAGCACCTCATTGCCGCCAAACGCCTTACGCGCGTTCGATATATTCATTACCGAATTAATCATGGTAGTAATCCAATTTTTTCTCGGCAGCGCCCAGCAGCATCTCGACGACGAAGTTAAAGACCCAGTAGATCAGCGCCGCGATTGCAAACGGCACCATGCTCACCTGCGAGGCGACCAGCGCCTTGGCCGTCGAGAACATCTCACCCACGCCAATGGCAAACGCCAGCGACGTGTCCTTGACCAGTGTGATGATCTCGTTGCCCATCGCCGGCAGAATACGCTTGGCGACCTGCGGCATCACGATATACAGAAACGTTTGCATGCGCGAGTAGCCCAGCACCTCGGCGGCCTCATATTGACCGCGCGGAATGGACTGCAGGCCCGATCGATAGATCTCGGCAAAATAGCCGGCGTAGTTGATGATGAACGCCACGACGCACGCCGTCCACTTGGAATCGGGCGTGAGCGAAATGCCAAACACGTAGTACGGGGCAAAGTAGATGGCAAACATCTGCAGCATGAGCGGCGTACCGCGCATGACCGAAATGTAGATGCGCGCAATCCAGCGAAGCGGCGCGATTTTGCTCATGCGCATAAACGCCACGGGGATTCCCAGCGGAATCGACCCCAGCAGCGTCAGCACAAACAACTGCAAACTGACCAAGAATCCCTGGCCAAGCATCTGCATCATGACCTGAATAGACATTACTTGAGCACCCAATTATCGAAAGATAGACCATAGCTTGAATACTTGTCGCACAGGTCCTTGACTGTGCCGTCCTCGTAGAGCGCCTTGAGCGACTCGGTCACGGCGTCGGCCGACTTGGTGTCGCCCTTCTTAAAGCCGACGGCGTAGTGCTCGCTGGACAGCGGCTCATCAAGCTGCGTATAAGCATCAGGCTTGGCGGCAAGCTGATACTGGGCAATCGAAAGGTCGCAAGCCACGGCATCGACCGCGCCGCTCTCGAGCTGCATAAACGCCGTGTTGTACTCGCCGATCGTGTCGAGCGTGGCAAACGTCGCCGCCAGATCCTTCTGGTCACCCTCGAGCACATCCTGCGCAGCGGAATCGGTCTGGGTAATCACGGTCTTTCCAGCAAGATCATCCCAGCTCTTGATGCCAGCATCCTTCTTTACCACCAGCACCTGCTCGTTGAGCATATACGGCTCGGAGAACGTGTAGTCGTCCTCGCGGCCCTCCATGGTAAAGCCGTTCCAGATGCAGTTGATGGCGCCCGAGTTGAGCAGCGTGTCCTTAGCGTCCCAGTCGATGGCCTCGTATTTGACCTCCCAGCCCTGCTTATCGGCAACAGCCTTGGCCAGATCGAGATCAAAGCCGGTGTACTCGCCGTCGTCGCCCACAAAGCCGTACGGAGGATAGGACTTATCAAAGCCCACCACGAGCTTCTTGGACTCCGCTGCGCCCTTCACATCCTTGGCCGCGGCAGAGCCAGCAGTGGAGCCCTTGCCGGCACCACCGCCGCAGCCGACAAGACCAAGGCCAAGCACCGTGGCGAGTGAGCCGGCTAGACCAACGAACTGACGACGAGACATATCGGTATTCATGGTATTCCCCCTTGGTGGCACTTTAGTTAAGTAAAGTGAGTCATGTAACGTTCAGAATCATACACTCTACCCTGATAAAGTACAAGGGAGGGTTTGCCCGGCGTGGGCGGGGAGCGGCGCGTAATTAAGTTTCCTGCTCTACAGTCCTGCGCAAGACGGAAAGCACATTAAGTGCTTTCCTTTGCGTG
>URNJ01000085.1 GCA_900549215.1 uncultured Collinsella sp. | reverse complement strand
GAGGCCGAGGCCAAGAAGAAGGCCGAGCAGGAGCGCCTTGCCCGCGAGAAGGAGGAGGCTGCCCGCGAGGCCCAGCGCCGCGCCGTTCCCGCTTCCGACTCCGGTTCGCGCTTCCGTTCGCTGCTCGACCAGATCGCCGCACAGGAGACCGTGCTCAAGGAGAAGAAGGACGCCGAGGAGAAGGCCAAGGCCGAGCGCGCCTCCGAGCGCGGCAACCGTCGTGGCGGCAACGACCGCCGCGGTGGCCGTCGTAACGATCGCAACGCTTCCGACAACAACTCCGAGCGCAACGCCTCCGAGAGCCGTCCGCACAGCCATCGCACCAACGCCAGCAACAACGTCGCTGCCGGTATGGACTTCCCCAACCCCGATAAGCAGGGCAAGGGCAAGAAGCGCAAGGGCGGTCACAACAACGAAGAGGACCACTACAGCCGCATGGCTCGCGAGGCCGAGGAGTACAGCCGCGAGAAGGTGCTCGAGGAGGCTCGTGCTGCCGTCGAGGAGGCCTCTCGCGAGTCCACCGGTCGCCGCAAGAAGCGCAAGGAGAAGCGCGAGCGCGAGGCTGCCAAGGCGCAGGAGGAGCGCAAGATAGAGGAGGCGCTGGCCCAGGGCGTGAACCCCGAGGACCTCGACGCCATCAAGGTCTCCCAGGGCGTTACCGTCCAGGAGCTTGCCGAGGCGCTCGACGTTCCGGCCAACGACATCATCAAGCGCCTGTTCCTGCTGGGTACGCCGCTCACCATGACGCAGTCCATGTCCGACGACCTCGTCGAGCTCGTTGCCGACGACCTGGGCCGTCAGATCAAGATCATCACCCCCGAGGAGGAGAACACCTTCTCGTTCTACGACGATCCTGCCGACCTTAAGCCGCGTGCCCCGGTCGTCACCGTCATGGGCCACGTCGACCACGGCAAGACGTCGCTGCTCGACGCCATCCGTCACACCGGCGTTGCTGCCGGTGAGGCGGGCGGCATTACGCAGGCCATCGGCGCTTCGCAGGTCATGATCAACGACCGCAAGATCACCTTTATCGATACCCCGGGTCACGCCACCTTTACGGCCATGCGTGCCCGTGGCGCCAAGGTGACCGACATCGTCATCCTGATCGTCGCCGCCGATGACGGCGTCATGCCCCAGACGGTCGAGTCGATTAACCACGCCAAGGCCGCCGGCGTCCCCATCGTCGTCGCCGTCAACAAGATCGATAAGCCGGGCGCCAACCCCGACCGCGTGCGCCAGGAGCTCACCGAGTACGGCGTCATCCCCGAGGAGTGGGGCGGACAGAACATGTTCGTCAACATCTCGGCCAAGCAGAAGATCGGTATCGACGACCTTCTGGAGACCGTGCTGCTCCAGGCAGATGTGCTCGAGCTCAAGGCCAACCCGGACACCTTTGCTTCCGGCAACGTCCTCGAGGCCAAGCTCGACAAGGGCCGCGGCCCTGTGGCCACTTTGCTGGTGCAGAACGGCACTCTGAAGCAGGGCGACATCATCATCGCCGGCACCTCCGTGGGCCGTGTCCGCACCATGCTGGATTACCGGGGCAACCGCCTCACCGAGGCCGGTCCCTCCGACGCCGTCGAGATTTTGGGCCTGCAGTCCGTGCCCAACGCCGGCGACGAGTTCCGCGTGTTCGAGGACGAGCGCGAGGCACGTGCGCTGGCCGACGAGCGTTCGCTCAAGGCCCGTATCGAGGAGCAGAGCCGCGTCAAGCACGTCACGCTCGAGAACCTCTTTGAGACCATTGCCGACGCCGAGGTCAAGGAGCTCAACCTGATCATCAAGGCCGACGTCCAGGGTTCCATCGAGGCTCTTCAGGACTCGCTCGACAAGATGGATCAGTCCGAGGTGCGCATCAACACGATCCACTCCGCCGTCGGTGCCATCAACGAGACTGACGTCGTCCTGGCCGACGCCTCCAACGCCATCATCATCGGCTTTGGCGTCCGTCCTGACGGTAAGGCCCGCTCCGCTGCCGAGCGCGAGGGCGTCGAGATCCGTTGCTACGACGTCATTTACAAGTGCCTCGAGGAGCTCGACGCTGCCCGTATCGGCATGCTCAAGCCCACCGAGGTCGAGGTTTCCACGGGCACCGCGACCGTTCTGGACACCTTCAAGGTGCCCAAGGTCGGTATCGCCGCCGGTGTCCGCGTCGAGGAGGGCGAGATCGCCGCGACCGATTCCGTGCGCCTGGTGCGCGACGGCATCGTGGTCTTCAACGGCAAGATCGCCTCGATGCGCCACTACAAGGACGAGGCCAAGAGCCTCAAGAGCGGCTCCGAGGGCGGCATCGGCCTGGAGAACTTCCAGGACATCAAGCCCGGCGACCAGATTGAGGGTTACCGCATCGACCAGGTTGCCCGTACCGAGTAGGGGGTAGCACTATGAAGCAAACGCAGGCAACCCGCCGTCTGGGCGAGCAGCTTCGCGAGAAGCTCGGTTATATCCTGCTCTTTGAGGTTTCCGATCCGCGTCTCGACCTAGTTACTCTGACCGCGGTCGAGGTCGCGGTGGACCGTTCGTTCGCGCGCGTGTACGTGTCGTGCGATGCGAGCCGATACGACGAGGTCATGGAGGCGCTCGCAAGCGCTAAGGGCCGTATTCGCAGCCTGTTGGCTCGCTCGCTCGATTGGCGTGTTACGCCCGAGCTCGATTTTCGCATCGATCGCTCGACCGATGAGGCTGAGCGCATCACGCGTGCGCTGGAAAACGTTCCCGTCACGCTTGCGATCGAAAAGGACGAGGACGGCTATCCGATAGCGGATGCCGCCCAGGAGGCAGCTTTAGATGACTAATTCCGCCGACCTCGCCTCGTGCGAGTCTGCAGATATTCAGCGACGCATCCTCGAGCTCATCGAGGGTGCGTCCTCCATTGCGATTTCGGGACACACTTCTCCCGATGGCGACGCCCTGGGCTCCGTGTTGGGTCTGGGCCTTTCGCTCATGAAGTTTTTCCCCAACAAGGACATTGCCCTGCTGCTGGCAGACGATGATCCGGTGCCGCGCATTTACCGTTTTATGGAGGGCTCCGATCGCCTGGTGCCGGCATCTGCGTACACCGGCAATCCGGACCTGTTCATCTCGGTGGACGTACCGGTCGTCGAGCGTCTCAATAATTCCGCCGAGGTGCTTCGTCGCTCCAAGCATGTGGTGTGCTTCGATCACCATCCGGCTCGCGAGGAGTTTGCCGAGCTCAGCCTGAGGCGCGTCGAAGCTGCAGCCTGCGCCATGATCATCGACCGCTTCTTGGACAATTGCGGCATTGTCGCACGTGATGGCGTTGCGACCTGCCTGCTTTGTGGCTTGGTTACCGATACCGGCCGTTTTCAGTACCAAAACGCCGATGCCGCCGCGTTCCATGCGGCCTCGCGTCTGGTTGCCCACGGTGCCGATCCGGCGCGCGTTGCGCTCGAGGTATACCAGAGCATGCGCGTTGAGTTTTTGCACCTCAAGTCCATCGTTATGGGCCGCATCAAGACGGTGGCCCACGGGCGTGTCGCGTATAGCTACGCGTACCAGAGTGACCTTGAGGCCTGCGGTGTCACCTCGGATGAGTGCGACGGCCTGGTCGACGTGGTGCGCTCGGTGATGGGCGTCGAGGTCTGCCTGTTCCTGAAGGGTATCGAGGGCGATACCAAGGTGCGCGGCAACCTGCGCTCCAAGGGCGACCTCAACGTGTCCGAGATTGCTGCCGCCTTTGGCGGAGGCGGACATCCCGCTGCCGCCGGTTTCTCCAACAACGGAACGATTCTCGAGACGCTCACCGCGGCACTTCCCATGCTGGCCGAACTGGTTGGGGAGGATCCCGCTTCGGTGACCGTCGAGCTTTAACTTTTTGGATGGTACATGGCTCGTCGTACGCCTTCTCAATTGAATATGCTGCTCGCCGTCGATAAGCCGGTGGGCTGCACGTCCCACGATGTGGTCTCGCAGTGCCGACGCGCTCTCCATGAGCGTCGCGTTGGTCATGCCGGTACGCTCGACCCTATGGCTTCCGGTGTCATGGTGGTGGGCGTGGGCCAGGCTACTCGTCTGCTGGGCATGCTCACCCTCGACACGAAAAGCTACGTCGCCGACATTTCGTTTGGCGCCGAGACGAGTACCGATGACGCGGAGGGCGAGGCCGTCCGCACTGTGTCTGTTGCCAACGAGCTCCGCGATCCTGCCTATGCTCGTGAGCGCTTGGCCGCCATGCTGGGCCCGCAGATGCAGGTGCCGCCGGCGTTTTCGGCTATCTCGGTCAATGGCGTTCGCGCCTACAAGTCTGCTCGCGAGGGCAATGCGGTGGATCTACCTCCGCGCCCCGTCGAGGTCTATGCCGCCGACCTGATCGCCGTGGGCGGCGAAGGTGATACGTGTGTGTGGACCGTGGCGTTCTCGGTGAGCAAGGGCACCTATATCCGTGCGCTCGCTCGCGACTTGGGCCGCGCCTGCGAGAGCGCCGCGCACATTTCCGCGCTGCGCCGCACGGCCTCCGGTGTTGTTTCCATTGGCGCCTGTCATGCGGTCGAGGAGCTTTCTCCCGAGTCTGCGGTTGGCTTTGCCCTGGATCCCATTGCGGCCCTGGGCGCCACGCGTGTTGACTTGCCGGGCGATCTTGCCGACGACCTGCTCTGCGGCCGACGCATTCCCGTTGAGCGTGCGCTTGCCGATTTCGATGCCTCGAAGGCGCCGTTTGCGTTGGTGCTCGATGGGGGACTCAAGGCGCTCGCTCGCATTGAGGGTGGCCGCTTTGTCATGGAGCATGTCTTTCCGCAGGCCATCGGCGGTGTTCGATGATGCTGGCCGCTCGCGAGCTCGCGTGTATCTTTTTCGCGGGCGAGTTGGACGAGGCTCGCATCGTTGCTGCCGATGCGTTTGATGAGTGCGAGCACCTGGGTGCCGCATCGATTGCCATCGGCGTGTTCGACGGCGTGCACCGTGGACACCAGGAGCTCATTACGGCGCTTGTCCGTGATGCCCGTGCCCATGGCTGTAAGGCGGTCGTGGTTACCTTCGATCCCGACCCGGACGTTGTGGTGAGCTCTTCGCCCGCTCAAAAATTGATGACGACGGCCGACCGTCTGCATGCCCTGGCTCAAACTGGGGTCGATGCGGTGGTGGCCGTTCCCTTTACGCCTGAGGTTGCGGCGCTTGACCATGTTGATTTTCTCTCGCTGGTGTCGCGTCTGGTCGACATTCGATCGATTCGCGTTGGTAGCGACTTTAGGCTGGGTCGTGGCGGTGCTTCTGGTGTTGCCGAGATGCGCGCCTGGGGTTCCGAGCACGGCGTTGACGTGTATGGTCACGACCTGCTTTGCGAGGGCGGTGAGGCCATTTGCGCCACCCGCATTCGTCATGAGCTCGGACAGGGCCATGTGGAGCTGGCTGCTGAGTTGCTCGGCCGCCCGTATATGGTGCGTGGCGGTGTTATTCGCGGCCGTCACGAAGGTTCTGGCATGGGCTTTCCCACGGCAAACCTGCAAGTTCCCGACGGCATTCAGGTACCTGCCGATGGCGTGTATGAGGGCATGGTGCTCGTCGATGACACCGTGTGGCCCGCTGCCGTGAACGTCGGCCTGCCGCCAACGTATGCTGACGATGCAGCATCTGCGCATCTTGAGGCTAACTTAATTGGTTATACGGGCGACCTGTACGGCGCTTCCGTTTCGCTGGCGTTTACGCGCTGGCTGCGTCCCTCGCGTGTGTTCGATTCGCTGGATGAGTTGATCGCGACCGTCGAGGGTAATATCGAGGACATTCGTCACAACTTGGGTGAGCAGGGGGTGAGCATCCGTGATTAGCGATGAGGAAAAAGACCAGGTACGCGCTGCGTCCGACCTCGTTTCCATCGTGCAGGAAACGGTTGAGCTCAAGCCCCGCGGCCATGAGTTTTGGGGCTGCTGCCCCTTTCATGGCGAAAAGACGCCGTCCTTCCACATTATTCCCGCCACGCAGGTGTGGCATTGCTTTGGCTGCGGCGAGGGTGGCGATGTCTTCACCTATATCATGAAGCGCGAGAACCTGAGCTTTCCCGAGTCAATCCGTTATTTGGCCGATCGCGCGGGTATTGAGCTTCACGACACTGGAGACCGCCGCGAGCGCGGTACCAAGCGTGCCCGAATCTACGATCTGTGCGCCGAGACCGCCCAGTTCTATCACACTATGCTCATGCGCGGTAAGGACGGCCGTCCGCGCGAGTACTTTGCCAGCCGCGGTATGGGCGGAGATGTCTGCCGCCCCTACTGCCTGGGCTTTGCGCCGGGCCGCAACGCGCTGGTGTCGCATCTGTCCCAGGCGGGTTTTACCCCGCAGGAGATGATCGATGCCAACGTTGCCGTGAGCCGCGGACGCGGGCAACTAGCCGACCGCTTCTACGACCGCGTGATGTTCCCCATCTTTGACGAGCAGGGTCACAACATTGCCTTTGGTGGTCGCATTATGGGCGACGGCCAGCCTAAGTATCTCAACACTGCCGAGACGAGCGTGTTTCATAAAAAGCGAAACCTCTACGGCTTTAATTGGGCCAAGGAGTTTATCGTCGCGCAGGATACCGCCATCGTGGTGGAGGGCTATACCGACTGCATCGCCTGTTGGGAGGCGGGGATTAAAAACGTCGTCGCCACGCTGGGTACGGCGCTCACGGAGCATCACGTCAAGACGCTCACTCGCTTTGCCAAGCGCATCGTCTATATGTTTGACGGCGATGCCGCCGGTCAAAAGGCCGCCCGTCGCGCGATTCAGTTTATCGAGCAGGATTCTATGGACCTGCGCTGCGTGGTGCTGCCCGACGGCAACGATCCCATGGAGTTCATCACGGCGCACGGCGGAGGGGAGCTGCAGGCGCGCATCGACGCTGCCGAGCCCCTCATGGACTTTGTCTACCGTTCGCTGCAGGAGTCGAGCGACATCACCACGCCGGGCGGTCGCGCCAAGGCGCTGGAGGACGCTCTCACGCTCATCTATCCGCTGCGCGATAGCTATATGATCGACACGTACTTTATCCAGATTGCCGACCTGCTGGGTTTGGATCTGGAGACCGTGCGTGCGAGCTCTGGCCGCGTGTTTCGCGATGTCGCCAAGCGCGAGGATGCGGAACGACGTCGTGAGCAAAACTATGAGCGCCAGCGGACACAGGCTGAGCGGTCCGGTAACGCGGGCGGTCGGGCGCCTGGTTCGCAGGGGACATCTCGCGGTGCTTGGGCATCGGGCTCTACGCCGCCGGTGTCCGCGCCGGTCGAAGAAGAGCCGTACGACTACGTCCCGCTCGATGCCTACGGTGCCGCGCCCGTGGAGGTCGTCGACGACCTTCCGCCGCTCGATGTGCCTGATGGTATGGGCGCTGTGCCTGTGGCTGACGACTCGGGCGCACCGGCTGCGGCTGCGCCGATGGTTCTTACCGATCTTGAGCGCAAGTCCTTGGCAGGGGAGCGCGAACTGCTGACCATGCTCACGAGCTACCCCGACCTGTTCCGCACGTATGCCGACCGCATCTGCTCCATCGAGTGGGTTGACCCACGTCACGAGTCCATCGCGTGGGC
>URNJ01000084.1 GCA_900549215.1 uncultured Collinsella sp. | reverse complement strand
CCGCGGCTCGCGCGCTCGTCACCGACCCCACCATGATCATGGCCGACGAGCCCACCGGCGCTCTCGATTCCAAGAGCGCCCGCCTGCTGCTCGAGAGCCTGGAGGCCCTCAATCGCCGCCTGCGCGCCACCGTGCTCATGGTCACGCACGACAGCTTTGCCGCCAGCTACACGAGCCGTGTGCTGTTTATCCGCGACGGCAAGATCTTCACCGAGCTGCGCCGCGGCGACACCGACCGCCGAGAGTTCTTCGACCGCATTATGGAGGTCGTTGCCATGATGGGCGGTGAGGGCTCCGATGCTCTGTAAACTCGCTTGGGGCAACGTCCGCCGCGCCGGCCGCGATTACCTCGTCTACCTTTTGACGCTCACCCTGGGCGTCACGGTCTTCTATGCCTTTAACACCATCTCGATGCAGGTCGATATCGCCGGAATCGATGAAGAGGGCTTGGCGCAGGTTATGGGCAGCATACTCGGCTACCTGACGTACTTTTTGGCCGGCGTCATGGCCTTTTTGATGGTGTATGCCAATAACTTCATCATGAAACGCCGCAAGAAGGAGTTTGGCCTGTACCAGGTGCTCGGCATGGGGCGCGGGCGCGTCGCCACGATCATGGCGCTCGAGACCGTGATAGTATCGGTCGTGGCCTTTGTCGCCGGCATTGTGCTGGGCGTGGGGCTCTCCCAGCTCATGACGTTCTTTACGGCCTCGCTCTTTAAGACACAGATCGCCAATTTCCACTTCTTTTTCTCGGTGCATGCGTTCAACCTGACCCTTGTCTGCATGCTCGTAATGTTTGTGCTCACGTTACTGCTGAACCTGCGCGCCGTTCGTCGTACCAAACTCATCGAGCTTATGGGTGCCGAGCGTCGCAACGAGAGCATCAAGACACGCAACCCCTGGATCGCGATTGCCATCTTTGCCGTGGGCGTGGTGCTTGTGGGCGTTGCCTATTACCGTCTGCTACGTGATGGGTTCCCGCTAACCGCGACGGACAGCAAGCTGCAAGAGGCCATGAGCCAGTTTGGCATTACGACCGCTATGGTTACCGTGGGCACCTTTGCGCTGTTCTGGGGACTCTCGGGCATGCTCATCAAGCTGCTGCAGAGCCTGCGCAGCGTGTATTGGCGCGGCCTCAACATGTTTACCGTGCGTCAGCTTTCGGCCAAGGTCAATACGGTGTGCTTTTCGATGGGCGTCATCGCGATGATTCTGTTCCTCGCCATTACCTCGGTGACGTGCGGTATGTCGATCGCCAACGTGATGAACGAAAACCTGGAGCGCTATAACCCTGTTGACGTGTCTCAGACGTATGTTTATTACACGCCCGATACGCTCGACTACTACAAAGAGTATGTCAATCCGTCTGAGGCCGATCGCATGGTGCTGGCCGATGCAACGGTCGATTTGTACGCTGCATGGCATGGCGAGCGCAAGTCGGCGGACAACAACGACGAGACCAGCAAGAAGGTCAATATCGCCGATGTTGCCGGTGAGCACGTGCAGATCGATTTGTATCTGAGTTACCCGCTCGGCGGCTCGGATCCTTCGGTGACTCCAAGTGAAATGTGCAAGACCATGGGCGAAAAGCTTCCCAAGGCGCTCGGGGGCAGCAATGCCGATGCGATGGGTCTGTTTGTGACGCCGGCGAGCCAGTACAACAAACTGCGCCAGATGATGGGCGAGGAGCCGGTGAGCATTGACCGCGACCAGTATCTGCTCACGTGTGATATGGGCGGCGAGCTGGTCGACCTGTACACCAAGTATATGGCTGGCGGCCATGCCCTTACCTTGGGCGGGCATACGCTCAAGCCCGCAACCGATAAGTCGGACGAAGATACGGCGGCCATCGCCAACTCGGCGATGGGCAGTAATCCGGGTACCGTCGTCGTTGCCGACGAGCTGTTGTCCCAACTTAATCTGCAGCCGTATTCCAGTAGCCTGCTCGTTAACTACAAACAGGGGATGGATACGACCGAGGCAGACGAGAGCATTAAATACACTGTGCTCGACAATCTGCTCGTTGACGGCAAGGAGCCGGGGTCGTGGGGAACCTTCATCACACGCTCCGAGATGTACACGCAGGCAGCGCAAATGAACGGTCTTATTAGCTACCTAGCCATCTACATCGGCTTTGTATTGGTCGTTGCATGCGCGGCGATTCTGTCGATCCAGCAGCTCTCCAATGTGGCCGACGGCAGCCGCAGCTATCGTGTGCTGGCACAGATCGGCTGCGACGATCGCCAGATTCGCCATTCGGTGATGGCGCAGCAAGCGGTATTCTTCCTGTTCCCGTTGGCAGTGGGCCTGGCGCATTCCTTTGTGGCACTTAAGGTGATCATCGAGTTGGTGAGCATTTTCGGAAATATGAGCATCGGCAGCACCGTGGGCCTCACCTGCGCGATCTTCCTGGCAGCCTACGGCGGCTACTTCCTGGTGACCTACCTCATGAGCACCGGCATGGTACAAGCTGCCATCGCCACCCGCTACAGCGAGTAACTCACCCAGTTTGGAATTATCGTAGGTTGAGCATAAGTCAGCGAAAACGCCCCTAAGCGAGCAAGGTGACGTGAAAGAGGAGGGAAGCGTACTTTGGGTACGCGACCGACGATTGAACGTCAGATTGCCGCTTAGGGGCGTTTGCAGCGTCGAGCCGTTACGCGGTTTGGCAAAACCGCGTAACTTCATCGTAGAAGCGCGTTTGCGGGCGGCGGATGCTCATCTCCTGTCGCCCGCTCACCGAGGCCCGGCAATTGCCTTAATATCTTAAGGGCCTCGATTTGTCCAAGACTGAGCGAAGGAGCTCATCATGAGCGACGGAAAGAAAAAGCTTTCCTTCTTGACGGTCATCTCGACCATCATCTGCGTCGTCTTCGTTTGCGAGGCCGCCGCACCTGCTGCTGCCATTGGTAACCAGCAGTTCTTCTGGTGGATCTTCCTGATTCTGACCTTCCTGCTCCCTTATGGCATGGTCGTTGCCGAGCTCGGCACTACCTATGACGGTGAGGGTGGCATTTACGACTGGGTACGCGATGGCCTGGGCGACAAGTGGGGCGCCCGCATTTCGTACTACTACTGGGTTAACTACCCGCTGTGGATTGCCTCGCTGGCCACTATGTTCCCGGACATTTTGGGCATGGTCTTTGGCGTCGAGTTCAATCTGATTGCCAAGATTGGTATCGACCTTGCCTTTGCGTGGATTGTCTATCTTATGGGTCGCTCAAAGGCTGCCGACTCCGAGTGGGTCCTGAACGGCGGCGCCATCATCAAGGTCGCCGTTGCCGTTATCGTCGGCGCTTTGGGCATTTGGTACGCCATGGAGAACGGTTTTGCGAACGATATGTCCGCTGTCACCTTCTTGCCCGAGCTCACCAACACCAACGCGCTCGGCTACCTGTCGATCATCATCTTTAACTTCATGGGCTTCGAGGTCATCTGCACCATGACCGACGATATGGCCGATCCCGCTCGCGATATCCCCAAGGCTATCATCGTCGGCGGCCTGTCCATCGCCGTGATCTACCTCTTCGCCGGCTTTGGCATCGGCGCTGCTGTGCCGGCCGATTCCATCGATCCCGACTACGGCATGATTTACGCTGTCCAGACTATTGTGGGCGATTCCATGATCTTTAAGGTCATCTGCATCGCCTTCCTGATTACGCTGTTCGCCAACATGGCTGCCTGGTCCTTCGGCGTCAACTCCGTTGCTCGCTATGCTGCCGAGCATGGCAACATGCCCAAGGTCTTCGCCTCGATGATCTCGGATGACGACATGCCCAACGGCGCCAACCTGGTCAACGCCATCGTTGCCTCCCTGGTGCTGTGCCTGCAGCTGGTTCCCATCGACGCCATCTCCAACGGTGTCTTCTGGATGCTCTTCGGTACCTCCGTTGTCTTCCTGCTGCTGACCTACATCCCGATGTTCCCGGCATTCCTCAACCTTCGTAAGAACGACCCCAACCGTGAGCGTATCTTTACGTTCCCGTTTAAGGGCGCCATGATGAAGGTCATGCTGGCTATTCCCTGCATCGAGCTGATTCTGGCTATCGTTGCAACGCTGATTCCGTTCTCTGTCGATGAGATTGGCGATAAGGTCCCGATGATCGTCATCTTCATCGTGCTCTTGCTTATTGGCGAGGTTGTCCGCGTCGTCAGTGCTAAGGGCCGCGAGACCGAGTACAAGGGTCTCACTCCCGAGCTGGCTGCTCAGCGCCTCGCTGAGGAGTCCGAGGAGGACTAGAGCACCCGGATTCGGGGCTCCAACCTTCCTCGCGTACCAACGTACGCTTCGTCGGGCTTGTCGCTCCCGACTCGGGACGCTCTAGCCTCTTCGGAGGCGTGCCCAAGCAACAGGTTTGCTAACCTTTCTCTGAGGTGGGTGTGAGCTATTGCTCCGGTAACCACCGCCCGCCCCAATCTCTCTTCCGTATCCTTCGTGCGTTTTGTCTCCGCGCACCGGGTTACGTCGTCGTTTGCCGGTGCGACATCCGTGAAAACCGGTGCCAGGCGCCCCGACCTTTGCCGGGGAACGGGCGCCTACCATCTCTTGGTTTTAGGCTGAGGGTAACCCGCCCGCAGCAAGCGATCGTTCGATTTGGAGGAAATCTTATGCGTACGATCACCGAGTCCGAGTCCACCCCTAAGGCCGATGGCTTCTTTATGCCCGCTGAGTTCGCTCCGCAGGATCGCGTGTGGATGGGTTGGCCCCACCGCACCGACACCTGGGCCCACGGCGCCAAGCCGGCTCAGAAGCAGTATGCCGCCATCGCTCGCGCCATCGCCGAGTTCACTCCGGTCACCATGTGCGCCAACCAGGCCGACTACGCCAACTGCAAGGCCGCCTTTGAGGAAGACGAGAACGTCACCGTTATCGAGATGACCACCGACGACGCTTGGTTCCGCGACACCGCTGCCACTTTTGTTATTAATGGCAAGGGCGATAAGCGCGCCAACCACTGGCACTTCAACGCCTACGGCGGCCTCGTCGACGGCCTCTATTTCCCGTGGGACAAGGACGAGCAGATTGCCCTTAAGATGGCTGAGCTTTCCGGCTGCCGTCGCTATCGTCCCGATGACATGATCCTCGAGGGCGGCTCCATTACCGTCGACGGCGAAGGCACCGTGGTCGTGACCGACCAGTGTCTGCTTTCCCCGGGCCGCACCTGCTCTGCGGTTCTGGAGGAGGAAGAGGATCCCGAGTCCATCTGGCCCAAGTTCAAGAGGAAGTTTGAGCCCTGGAGCGAGGAACTTCGCGCCTATATGGACGAGCACCTCAAGGAGTACCTGGGTGTCGAGAAGGTCATCTGGGTTAAGGAGGGTATCGATCCCGAGGAGACCAACGGCCACATCGATGATGTCGCTACGTTCATCGCTCCGGGCGTCATGGCCTGCATCTGGACCGACGATCCCGAGTATCCGTTCTACGAGCAGTGCCACGCTGTCTACGAGACCCTCTCCAACGCCGTTGACGCCAAGGGCCGCAAGATGAAGGTCTACAAGCTCTGTATGCCTGTGAACCCGCTGTTCATGGACCAGGCTTCCTGCGACACCATCGACGCCGACGAGAACGCCGAGCCGCGCGTTGCCAACGAGCCGCTGATCGCCTCCTACATGAACTACCTGGTCACCAACCACGGCGTTATCGTCCCGCAGTACGGCGACGAGAACGACCAGCTGGCCGTCGACACGCTCCAGAAGATCTACGACGAGGTCTGGGGCGAGGGCGTCTACAAGTGCGTCGGCGTTCAGTCCGAGCAGGTCGTCTTCGGCGGCGGCAACATCCACTGCATTACCCAGCAGGAGCCGTCCGCTTAATCGTCTGGCTTTCCGAGGCACCCCATCTCGCCGCTCAAGCCGTCGCTCGCGTACCAAAGTACGCTTTGCTCCTCTTTCGCGGCGACCTGGGGCACCTCGAAAACCCAGCCGATCAATCGGACAGGGGCTACTTGATTGCAAGGTGACGCGAAACGAAAGGGCGCTGACCTTCTGGTCGCGCCCTTGAAGTTGAACGTCAGATTGTACAGGTGCGGCCCGCGTAGCGTCGGGCCGTTACGGCGTTTGGTAAACGCCGTAACTCTAAATACGTTCCGCGATCTCGTGGATGAGGTAGTCGGTCTTTTCCCAGCCCAGGCACGGGTCGGTGATCGACTTGCCAAAGACACCGCCGTCGACCGGCTGGTTGCCGTCCTCCAGGTAGGACTCGATCATAAAGCCCTTGACCAGCTTGGAGATAGACTCGTTGCGGCGGCAGCTGTCGAGCACCTCCTTGCAAATGCGATACTGCTCCAGCGGACGCTTGCCCGAGTTGTCGTGGTTGCAGTCGATGACCGCTGCCGGATTGGCATAGCCGGCATGCTCGGTATAGCGTTCGGCCAGGCGTTCCAGGTGTTCGTAGTGGTAGTTGGGGTAGGTGCGCCCATCGAGACCGATGTAGCCACGCATAACGGCGTGTGCGAGCGGGTTGCCGTCGCACTCGACCTCCCAGTTGCGGAAGATGAAGCTCTGGTGCGCCTGCGCGGCGTAAATGGAGTTGAGCATAACGGTGGTAGAGCCGGCAGTGGGATTCTTCATGCCGACGGGTACCGAAATGCCGCTCGATACCAGGCGATGCTCCTGGTTCTCGACCGAGCGTGCGCCCACGGCGACGTAGCTCAGCAGGTCGACGAGGTACTGGTAGTTGGACGGATAGAGCATCTCGTCGGCGGTAAAGAAACCCGTTTCCTCAATAACGCGCAGGTGCATGTGGCGGATGGCCTTAACGCCTTCGAGCAGGTCATCGGGCGCCTCGGGGTCGGGGTTGTGCAGCAGGCCCTTGTAGCCAGTGCCCTTGGTGCGCGGCTTGTTGGTGTAGACGCGCGGAATGATGATGAGCTTGTCCTTGACCTCTTCGACGGTCTTGGCCAGTCGGTTCATATACTCGAGCACCGAATCCTCGCGGTCGGCAGAGCACGGGCCGATGATGAGCACCTTACGTGCGTCCTCGCCGGTAAAGACTTTGGCGACCTCGGCGTCAAATGCCTGCTTTTTGGCGGTAAGCTCGGCAGAAAGCGACATTTCCTCGCGGATCTCCATGGGTATCGGCAGCCTGCGTTTGAATTCCATGGCCATAGGGGCCTCCTCAATCTATAGAAAGAGCAATAAGCGTTTTGTCGAATGTTCGGCATTATCCGCTGTCGCACGCTAAAGTGCAAGCCCTTGTCACCCCGAAACCTACCAAAAAGGGATAGGTTTATTTTGGTCGGTTTTATCTGGGAAAATGTCGGCACTCGCCGGAGGGGGGGTCGGCGTACGGCACGCTGGAGCAAGTTGGATCTTCTGCGGCATACCCCGTGGGCAAAAAATGGCAAATATGAGTACTGTTGCTGGCGTAGTCTCATATCGAGCTTACAAGATAATAGGCACAACAGCAAATATGTTCATTAACGTTGGCACACAGAAGCATGCTAACGGGCGTTTTGATTAATTTGAAGGCGTATAGAAGCCGCAAAGAGGTCATTTGAGGCGGTTTTGGCTGCTACTAAAAATGTAACAGTACTCATATTTGACCTTTTT
>URNJ01000083.1 GCA_900549215.1 uncultured Collinsella sp. | reverse complement strand
GTCACAACGGTGCTCGAGCACAACTCCGTGCTGCGTCCGCTTAACCGCCTTGCGGCAGAGCAGGGTGTGACCGTTGAGCATGCGGGTTGCGACGCGAATGGCGTGCTCGACTACGATGAGCTCGATCGGTTGGTCACGCCCGGTACACGTGCCGTGGTGGTGACGCATGCCTCTAATGTGACCGGCAACGCGGTCGACGTTGCACGTGTGGCCGCCACGGCTCATACGGCCGGCGCGCTTGTGATCGTCGATGCCTCGCAGTCTGCCGGTACGGCGAAGATTGACATGGATGCCATGGGGCTCGACGTGGTGTGCTTTACCGGCCACAAGGGGCTCATGGGTCCGCAGGGGACCGGCGGCCTGGCCGTGGCAGAGGGCATTGACGTGGCGCCGTGGGCCATGGGCGGTACGGGCGTGCACAGTTTCGATGCGCTGCAGCCGCTTGATTGGCCCACGCGCCTTGAGGCGGGCACGCTCAACGGTCACGGCATCGCGGGCCTTTCCGCTGGTCTCGACTTTATCGAGGCCCAGGGTGGGGTCGAGGCGATTGCTGCCCATGAGCGTGCGCTCGCTGATCGCTTCCTTGCCGGTGTGCGCGAAATCCCCGGCATTGCGCTCTACGGTGCGTTTGATCAGCCCGTGCGCTCGGCGATCGTCTCACTCAACGTGGGCGATATCGATTCGGCCGAGATCTCGGACGCGCTCATGCAAGGGTGGGGGATTGCGACGCGCCCCGGCGCCCATTGCGCTCCGCTCATGCACCGCGCGCTGGGAACCGAGCGCCAGGGTGTCGTCCGATTCTCGTTTGGCTATTTCAATACGGCCGAGGAAGTCGACACCGCGATTGACGCTTTGTGCGATTTAGCCTGCTAGAGCGTATATACTTGCGGGACGGGTGTTTTTGCCCGTCCCGTTTTTTGTTTCGACCCGAAAGGTGTGTCTATGGCCTCATCTGCACCGCGCGGTCTGCGCTCCGACCATGTCGTTACCGTCGGCATCGCCCTGTTCTCGATGCTCTTTGGTGCCGGCAACCTCATTATTCCGCCGTTGCTGTCGCTCCAGGCCGGCACGGCCACACCGCTTGCCATGGTTGGCTTTTTGATTGCCGCCATCGGCCTGCCCGTCATGGGCTTTATCGCCGTGGCGCTTGCCGGCACGGCGCGTGAGCTTGCCGGCCGCGTGCATCCCAAGTTTGGCGAGTTCTTTGTCGCGGCAGTGTATCTGGCCATCGGCCCGTGCCTTGCCATTCCGCGTACGAGCTCCACGGCGTTTGAGATGCTGGTACCGTTGCTGCCCGAGGGTGTTTCGCTCGGCACGGCACGTCTGGTGTTTGCCATCGGGTTCTTCGTCGTCGCGTTTGTGCTCACGCTGCGCCCCGGCGTCATCACGCGCGTGCTCGGTCGCATTACGGGCCCTGCGCTCATTGCGCTTATCGTGCTCGTTGTCGGCGCCGCCGTGATCTCGCCGCTGGGACCGGCTGCTGCCCCGCAAGCTCCCTATGATGCCGGCGCTGCGGTCCAAGGCTTCTTGACCGGCTACCAGACCATGGACCTGCTTGCGTCGCTCGCCTTCGGCATCATCATCGCCGAGACCATTCACGAGCTGGGCGTGACCGACGACAGGCGCGTCGCTTTTGAAATTTCGCGCTCAGGTGTGATCGCCGGCGTGCTTATGGCCATCATCTATTGCGGCTTGGCACTTGCCGGTATGCAGCTCGGCACGGTTATGCCCGATGTCACCAACGGCGCCGCCATCCTCGCCCGTTCGGCCTCTATGCACTTTGGTCTTGTCGGCACGGTCGTGGTCTTTGCGATTTTCTTCCTCGCCTGCATGAACGTGTGCATCGGCCTTATCAGTTGCTGCTCGCGCTACTTCTGCGAGACGTATGTGGTCGAAGGGGGAGCGGAGGCCTCCGAGGAGGCCATGCGCCGCCCCTTTGCGATTCTCGCCTTTGTGTTCGCGGCGTTTTCGTGCGTGCTCTCCAACGTGGGCCTCGACGTGATTCTTATGTTCTCGGTGCCTATGCTCAACGCCTTGTATCCCGTTGCCATCGTACTGGTACTGATGGGCCTGGTGCACGGCTTTTGCGACGCTCATCCGCAGGTGTGGGTGTGGGTCGGCGGCGTGGTTGCTGTGCAGAGTGTGATCACCTCGGTCCGCGATGCGTTCTTTGCGGGTGCGTGGCTGCCGTTCGATGTGCTGCCGCTTGCGGACATTGGAGCCGCGTGGGCGCCGGTTGCCGTGGTTGCCTTTGTGATCGGTCTGCTCCATAGTCGTTTTGTCGCACATTCGAGGAGCTAAGGCATCAATGCTTGCACAGGCGGGGAGTCTCCCCTATAATTTCCTTCGCTTTGGGACACGCAAGGTTTAGACCTTAGCTGCTCAACACCTTCGGGACGTGGCGCAGTTTGGTAGCGCGCCTGCTTTGGGAGCAGGATGTCGCAGGTTCAAATCCTGTCGTCCCGACCATATCTTGCGGGCGTAGTTCAATGGTAGAACCCCAGCCTTCCAAGCTGATGACGCGGGTTCGATTCCCGTCGCCCGCTCCATAGGATAGTTTTAACGGCTTTGGCTCCTTTTGGTGCCAGAGCCGTTTTCATATACATACCGGGGACCCCACATCCCCTTCTAAGTTGCGGTGAAATACGGACTGTTTTTCGGCTTTTATGGCCCATGTAGTCCGTATTTCACCGCAACTATTTGTAAGGTTGGATTTTGATGCCGTTGGGAGGGTCGTAGCGACCGTCTACCGAGAGTGGAAATATTTTTTGAAGCTCTGACCTGCGGCGTCAAGCTTTTGGTCAGCTTTTGGCAAGGCCTGCGGACGGAAGCATGCGATAGCGTAATGATATTCTCTCCGCCGTGATGGTTATGGGGTTGGCCATGCTCGATAAAGGCAAACATTTTCCGCAGTCATATGCAAGGATGCTATTCTCGGCCGTTGGAATTCATCAAGATGGACAGCTGCTTATAACAATTGATCCTTGGGATGAACGCCGTGCGCGTGAGCTTATGCAGGAAGAGCTCATGCTTCGTCTTTACAACCACGTGTATGCGGATCCGGTCTATTGGAATAATCTTGGGGTTGAAGATCGCATCTTTCAGCTGGCATCCGCTATTGCGGTCGTTGAACCGGATGCTGTGTTTTGCGGATCGACAGCAGCGCTACTCTACGGCATCGGCTCGGCGTATACGCTTCTGGATAAAGTGCAAGTACTGCTGCCACGGTCTACAAGGCGTGATACGTATGAGTTCGTTGAATACAAGCGCTGGCGGGCGGGCGAAGTGTGGCGGCTAGGTCTGTTTACACTGACGGATCCGTGTCGAACGGTTGTTGATATCGCTCGAACGAGCGCCTTTCGCTATGCGCTGGGCTATGTCGATGGCTTGGCCCGTGAGTACGATGTCGAACGCGAAGAGCTGCGAGCATATGCCCAGGCAAATTGCCGAGGGTTGCATGGCATCGCGCGTGCTTTTGACGTTTTTGAGTATATGGACGGCAGGTCAGACAATGGCGGCGAGTCTGAGGCGAGAGCAGCGATGATTCTCGCTGGGGTTGCCACGCCCGAGCTTCAAGTTGAGATAACGCGACCGGGAAACGCTGGCTATTATCTAGCAGATTATGGCTGGCAGATGCCAGACGGCTCATGGACGCTGGCAGAGCTGCATGGGCTAGGCAAGTTTGAAGACGAGGCTCAAAATGATCCAGAGCGGGCGGCGGCAAAAACGTATCGAGCGGCCCTCATGCGCGACGCGAACCTTCGCTCCATGGGCCACAACGTCATTCATTTCAAACTCTCGGACACCTACGACGTAGAATCGTTCGGTGCCATGATGCGCGGTTACGGCATTCCGACAACAAAACCCTACGCCGAATCCCGATAGCGAAATCGTTTGCGGTCCACCTTCAATAAGTTGCGGTGAAATACGGACTGTTGAGGCCTTTAAAGACATAAATCAGTCCGTATTTCACCGCAACTTAGGAGGGGGTGGGGTTAGCTGCGGGGGCGGTGGCGGAGCTTGTCGATGGTGGAGTCGGTGCTGTGACTGCGGGCTTCGGCGGCGCGGTCGCGAGCGTCGGCCGCGGTTTGGCGCTTGCGGCGGTAATCGATCATGCCTTGGATGATGGGCTTGCCAAAGCTCACGACATCATCGTTGTAGATGGCGGTTCGGGCTGCGAGGAGGCAGTCGGTAAAGTCCATATGGGTCTTGCCAAAGAGTTTGACGGCAAGGGCGACAACGGTGGGCTCGTCGACCATGACGTCATCGAGCAACCTTTTCATGGCCGCAGCAATTTCAACGCGGGGAACCTTATAGACGTCGCGCAGCGTGACCACGACGCGCGTGATGATTTCGGGGTAGACACGTGCGGTGCGCGTGGCGATGACCTTGGCGGCGCGCGGTGACAGGACCTCGTCGTCGTCAAGCAGGTAGCGAAGGATGACGGTCTCGTCGATGATGGTGCTACTCATGGATATCTACTTCCTCGGGACCCAAAACCGACTCGTCGCTTTCTGTGGCTAGGTATTCAATCCAGGCATTGCGCTCCTCGGAGCGGCGATTGGGGTCCCCATATGCTTTGAGCAGTCCATAGGCGGCCGTGCCGTCCTTGGAGCGCACGGCGACCGGCTGAAAGGGGAGCTTGCGCATCAAAATACTCTGCGCGACAAATAGACGGACAGCCTCGGCGAGCGATGTGCCCATGGCGTCGTAGAGACGCTCGGCATGCTGCTTGTCTTCCTCGCGAATGCGCACCTGCAGGATGGCTCGTTTTTGAGTCGATGACATCACTGGCCTCCCTTAATGAGCGTGCAATATGAATGGTCAAATACAACATTGACTAATAATAGCCAATCTTATAACCACTGCTTTATTGCACTCAAGTTAATGAGCGCGAAATATATATCAAACGTATTACATCCTTTATAAACGAGCGTGAAATCTCCCCTGGATGTACGCATGTAATACACTCACCTTTATAGCTTCTAGAGAATAATTCCAACCTGCCAAAACCCCTGCAATACACCCGTATTGCAGGGCCTATGCTCAAGTTTGCCCCCTGCAACTGCGTATATTTAACCTGTATATCGTTGGAGGAATTCTATCGAAGTGCCTGTTTCGCCGCATGCGCTCGATACGCCGATGCCGGACCACGGGCGGTCCGGGGCAACGTCGGCAGGGTCTCTCCGGCATGGGATTCAGGAGGGAGTGAACAACATGGGCAATAAACGAGTCGTGGCTGATTCTTCACGCTGCATTGGGTGCCAAACCTGTATGGCGGCGTGCATCGAAGCACACGATATTCCCGGCAACATCGCCGCACCTCGCTTGCGCGTAACGCGCACCTACGAGATCTCCGCGCCGGTGGCATGTCACCACTGCGAGGACGCTCCGTGCGCGAAGGCCTGTCCTACGGGCGCCTTGTTCTTTGATCCAAAGAACCATCGTATCGGCGTCAACGAGGACAACTGCATCGGCTGCAAGAGCTGCGTCATGGCATGCCCCTTTGGCGCCGTGAGCGTGGCGACCACGCAGGTCCCTGTCTTGATGGGTGACGTTCGCGTGGGTTCGCAGACTAAGAGCTTCGTGCTCAAGTGCGACCTGTGCGTGGACCGTCCCGGCGGTCCGGCGTGTGCCGAGGCGTGCCCGACCAAGGGCCTCACCCTGGTAGACGAGGAGCGTCTGGCAGAACTGACTGCCGAGCGTGCCCGCGCCACCATCGAAAACGAGGCGTAAGCGTCGGGCGACAGGCCCAATGATTGTCAAATAAGTACCGAGTATTCGGTAGCAGAGAAAGGAAGGAGGGTGTCATGGAGAAGCATAAAGTGATTTGCCCGTACTGCGGCGCCGGTTGCCAGTTTAACCTCTTGGTCCAAAACGGCCAGGTCGTGGGTACCGAACCGCTCAACGGCATCACCAACCAGAGCGAGCTGTGCCTTAAGGGCATGAGCGGCTACGACTTCATCAACGACACCAAGATCTTGACTCCTCGCGTACTGCACCCGATGATCCGCCGCACTAAGGGCGCGGATCTTGAGCGCGTAAGCTGGGACGAGGCACTGGATTTCACCGCATCTAAGATGCAGGCCATAATTGACGAATATGGTCCTAACGCTGTCATGACCACCGGCTCTTCGCGAGGCGGCGGCAATGAGGCGAACTACGTCATGCAGAAGTTTACGCGTGCGTGCATCGGCACCCACAGCGTGGACAACTGCGCCCGTACTTGACACGGCCCTACTGTCCTCGGTCTGATGGACACGGTTGGTTCAGGTTGCATGTCATGCTCCATCCCCGGTATGGAGGATGCGGGCTGCATTTTCCTCTTCGGCTATAACCCTGCCGATTCGCACCCCATCGTCGCAAGGCGTATCGTGCGAGCCAAAGAAAAGGGTTGCAAGATCATCGTCGCCGACCCGCGCCATATCGAAACCGCGCGTATCGCCGATCTCTACCTTCCGATCAAGAACGGTTGCAATGTTGCGTTCCTCAACGCCTTTGCCAACTGCTTGGTCAACGATGGCCTCTACGACAAGGAATTCGTCGCCGAGCACACGAACGGCTTTGACGAGTGGTGGGAGACCATCAAGAACTACACTCCCGAATCCGTACAGGACATCACGGGTGTCGAGCCCGCGTTGATCCACCAAGCTGCCGAGATGTACGCCACGGCGAAGCCCTCCGCCATCATTGGCTGGGGCATGGGCGTATGCCAGCAGAAGCAGAACCTGAAGACGGTGCACACCATCGCCTCCATCGCCTGCGTTGCCGGCCAGATCGGCAAACCCAATTCCGGCCTCGCGCCCGTGCGTGGTCAGAATAACGTCCAGGGCTCCTGCGATATGGGCATGCTGCCTAACCTGTACCCTGGCTACCAGAAAGTCACCGACCCCGCCGTGCGCGCCAAGTTTGCAAAGGCTTGGGGCGTGCCCGAGGAAAAGCTCCCGCTCGAGGAGGGCTACAAGCTCACCGACCTGGGCCACCTGGTCGACGAGGGCAAGGTGCACTGCTTCTACAACTACGGCGAGGACCCGGTGCAGACCGAGCCCGATTCGGCCGGTATGCGCAAGACGCTCTCCGAGCTGGATCTGTTCATTTGCCAGGACATCTTTATGACGCAGACGACCATGCTCGCCGACGTCATCCTGCCCGCTACCTCTTGGGGCGAGCACGAGGGTGTCTTTACCGCATCCGACCGTAGCTTCCAGCACTTTGACGCGGCTGTTCCGCCCAAGGGCGAGTGCCGTCACGACTGGGAGATCTTCGCGGACCTGTCCACGCGTATGGGCTATCCCATGCACTACGACAACACCGAGCAGATCTGGAACGAGTGCATTAGCCTGTGCCCCAACTTTGTGGGCGCGACCTACGAGAAGATGGCTCCCGAGGGCGGTTACGCCCAGTGGCCGGTCAAGAGCACCGATGTGAACGACCACGGTACGCCCGACATGTTCGCTGGTGGCAAGTTCACCACCAAGGACGGCCGCGCCAACCTGATGGCGCACGACTGGGAGGCGCCCTCCGAGCTTCCCGACGATGAGTACCCGCTCATTCTGTGCACCGTCCGCGA
>URNJ01000082.1 GCA_900549215.1 uncultured Collinsella sp. | reverse complement strand
GATGACGGTTTTAGCACCCTTGAGCTTGCAGGCCTGTGCAATGATGGTGCCGATGGGGCCGGGGACGGTCCAGGGCAGGGTGTACATAAAGCCGTTCATGCCCAAGAAGTCGATAAAGATCTTGAGGATCCAGATATTGGCGATCGGGGCAAAGACAAACGGGACAAAGAAGACGGGGTTGAGCACGATGGGTGCGGCGAACAGCAGCGGTTCGTTGACGGCAAAGCAGACCGGGACGATGGCGGCCTTACCGACGGCGCGCATCTCCTGGGATTTGGCCAGGAAGCAGAACATAAAGACCAGGACGAGCGTGGCGCCGGTGCCGCCCATGCAGACGACGAAGTACTGGGCACCCTGGGTCAGGACAGCGGAAGCGTGCTGGCCGGCCTGAAACGCAGCCAGGTTGTCCGTCATGTTGGCAACGAGAGCGGCGGCGATGGCGGGCTCGACGATTGAGGGACCGTGGACGCCCACGAACCAGAAGAGGCTCATGGCGCCGTAGATCACAGCGAGGCCGATATAGCCGTCGGCAGCAGTGAACAGGGGCTGGAACACCTGGATGACGCCCTGGGCAAAGCAGAAGCCAAAGGCAGCGCGGAAGGCGATGTCAAAGACCCAAAAGACGGTGATGCAGACGGAGAAGGGGATGATGTCCTTAAAGGTCTGCGAGATGTTGGGCGGAACCTGCTCGGGCATCTTGACGGTGATGTTGCGCTTAATGAAGAACTTGTAGATGATGCCGGTCACAAACGCAGCGATGAAGGCGGTCAGCAGGCCCTTGGAACCAAGGTAGGTGGTGTTGAAGCCGCTGGCGGCGTCCGTGGCGATCGTGTCGCTCGAAAGGAGCAAGAAGCCAATGATGGCCGCGCACATGCACGAGATGAAGTTGATCTGGTTGTTCTTGGGCAGATCGCGGTTCTGAGCGTCGGCGAAGTGCTTGGCCGTGGTGGCGGCGCAGGCGATGGCCAGGATGCCCATGGAGTAGTTGTAGCACTTCCACAGGGCGTTGTTGATGTCATCGGGCCAGTAGAAACCCCAGATGTTGGGGACCGAGGCTACCAGGCAGAAAATGGACGAGAAGATGATGATGGGGATGACGGAGATAAAGCCGTCGCGGATCGCCTTGAGGTACTTGTTGCGGGCGATCGCGTTGAAAAAGGGCTGACCCTTTTCGATGATGGCGATGAGTTGCTCCATGCAATGCTCCTAAGAGTCGGTGGGTTAGCAACGATGGTAGCTTTTGACGTTCGGTTGCCAAAATGTTGACGTTGCCATTTTGTGACACAAAAAAAGACGCGAACCGGTGGTTCCTGTGCCTGCGAACCGTCGATTCCTTACGCGTAAACGTTTGAGCCGCCCGGTGGCTCTGTGTTTGCACAATGGCAACGTTAACATTTGGGCGACAAAAGCCGTTCGGGGAAGCAAAAATGTCGGTGAACGGTAGGTTTTGGGTGGTGAGCGTATGGTGGGGGAGGCGTTAGATATACTTGAAGACGTTTCATTTGACTGCGTAGGGTGCCACCAATGGCATCGTTGACATAGAAAGATCGACCTATGGCCGCTGTTAAAAAATCGGTATCCGTCAAAGACGTGGCGCGCCTCGCGGGCGTCTCGGAGCAGACGGTCTCGCGCACCGTGCACGATTCGCCCAGTGTGCGCCCCGAGACCAAGGAACGCGTGCGTGCCGCCATGCGCGAGCTGGGGTATCGCCCCAATTTTGCCGGTCGATCGCTGCGCCGTGGCAAGTTTAAGACCGTCGGCGTCGCCATGTTCAACATTACCGGTACCGGCAACCTCGACCGTATGGAGGGCTTTGCCGCCGCGGCCGACAAACATGGCTATGCCATCACCCTCACTAAAGTAGATGGACATCCCTATACCCTCGAGAGCGCATCGTCGCGTATGAGCGCGCTGCCGGTAGACGGCATGGTCGTGATCATGAATCGCATGCCGGCGGACTTTGGCACCTTCGAGCCGATGCCCGGCATGCAGACGGTGCTCGTTACGATGCTGGAGCACCCGCTCTGTTCAACGGTCGATAACGACCAGTTCGATTGCTCGCGCCAGGTGGTCGAGTACTTGCTGGGGCGGGGGCACAAAACCGTGCATTTTATCTCGTGTCCCGAGCGCTCGCTTTCGGGCATGCGGCGCGAGGAAGGCTGGCGCGAGACATTGCGCGCGCATGGTATTGAACCGCCGCGACTCGTCCGTGGGGATTGGACGGCACAGAGCGGATATGCTGCCGGTCAGGCTCTGGCGGAAGATCCGACCTGTACGGCCATTTATGCTTCCAACGATGCCATGGCCTACGGCTGCATTCGCGGGCTCGAGTCGTGCGGAAGGCGTGTGCCCGAGGACGTGAGCGTGGTGGGTGTTGATGACAGCCTGGGCGATATCGTGCCCGACCGTCGCCTGACCACGGTGCGCTTTGACAACAAGCGCGTCGGCATGTGGGCGGTCGACAAGATTGCCGGCGCCGATGGGGGTGCGTCTGGCGTGGAGCACATACTGATTCCCGGTGTGCTCGTAGAGGGCGATACGGTGCGCGATTTGCGTTAGGGTGCGGCCCTGTTTGGGTTGCCGCTAATTGTGTTCGATATTGTTCAGATTGGTTTAAAAACCGTTCACGGGCGAATAGTGACCGTTCATAGTTCGAAATTACGTTTTGAGCTGTTCTTTTTTGTTTGAATGTTATTGTTTCTGTCATACACAACGCAGCGCGTATGCCCGGACGCGATGCTCTCCATTGGTTCATATGTGAAAGGAACGCAATATGGCAACCAAAGAAGAAATCTCGATGGTTGGATTCGAGATCGTCGCATACGCAGGTGACGCCCAGACCGATCTGCTTGCAGCGCTCGATGCTGCTCGCGAGGGTGACTTTGAGAAGGCCGAACAGCTGCACAAGGATGCCAGCGATGCGCTCATCGGTGCCCACGACACGCAGACCAAACTGCTTTCGCAGGAGGCCGGCGGTGGCGAGATGGAGATGACCTTCATCATGGCTCACGCTCAGGACACCCTCATGACCACTATGATCCTGGAGAAGCAGACCCGCTTTACCATCGATGCCTACAAGCGCATCGCCGAGCTCGAGGCCAAGCTCGCCTAACGAGCCCTCACAACCAAGTCCCCTTCCAAAAGCTCTGCCGCTACCCGCGACAGGGCTTTTTCTGTCCTCCTCCAAGTTGCGGTGAAATAGGGACTGAATAGGGGCCGGCGGGCGCAAAACAATCCCTATTCCACCGCAACTCATCCCGAGATAGTCATTGAGGACGTTCTTAAACGACTAGTCGTTGGGGGCAGTCTTGGAGCTTCTGCACGCCCTCCCGTTCGGTTTTTCGATGGGTGGGTATACTTCCATCCGCAATGCAGGCCGGAATGAGGAGGTGTCCAAATGCCGGACAACGGATTGATTCAAAAGACAGATGCGCACGAGATGGCTCATGGGCGTCCTGTCCAGATAACCGAGCATACGACGGTAACCGAGCTGCAGCCCAGCCTGTCCGATGTCGTGTGCGCAAACAAAAAGCTGCAGGTTGGCTTTATCGTTGCGCTCGTGGTACTGGCGCTGCTTTCGGGCTTTGTGGCTCGTCCACATTTCGCCGATACCAAAACTTGGGACTCCACCATTGAGGTCATCGATCAAAAGAAGGGCAATGTTTTGGCGCTCACGACCTCGTGCGTCGCCCTATCTGCGGGTATCACTGCGCTGCCGGGCGATACGGGAACGCCGGTTGCCGAGCAGCTCGCGCAGCTTTCGGGTAACTTGGGCATCGTGCTTGCCGTGCTCTACCTCGAGAAATACCTGCTGACCATTTTGTGGTCGGTTGGCCTGGGCATCCTGATCCCGTTTGCGCTGGTGCTCTTTGCGGTGTCGCTCGGCATTCACGGGCGCTGGAGCACGAGCGCCGTCCTGCGCCGCGTGGCGACTCGCGTGCTGGTGGTCGCCATGATCGGAATGGCCTTGGTGCCTGCAAGCGTTTGGGTGTCGCAGAAGGTCGACGAAACGTATCGAGTGAGTATCGAGGCGGCCGAGCAAAAGGCGGCCGACGCTGCGGGTGCGGCAGATAGCGACAGCTCCAAAGTAAGCAAGAAAAAGACCGAGTCCACAGAGTCCAAGAATGTGCTTGAGCAGCTTGCCGACGGCGCCTCGGGTCTCGTCCCGTCGGTAACCAGTGGTGCCAAACAGATGACCGACGAGATCGTGCAGCAGGTGACCGATCTGATCGAAGGTGTCATCGTGATGATCGTGACCTCGTGCGTGATTCCACTGCTGGTGCTCGCGGCGTTTCTGTGGCTGGGACACACGCTACTGGGGATTGATATTTCCGGCCCGGCGAACTATTTGACGGGTCGCTTTCTGAGCGCTCCGTCCAAGCACGCCAAAAAGGGCGGGCAGTCCGAGTAGCTAAAACAGCTGTATATACCGGGAAATACCGCCGAAGGGCGGCCGAGACACGTTCTCGGTCGCCCTTTTGTTTGTTGAACACGTGGTCGCTACGTCCGTGCTGGGCCCAAACGGTCAGCAATCATCCGTAAACGGTATTTGTTCAAAAAAGAACAAAGATAAACAAATAATGGTTGCAGTCGATGTTCGAATGTGTTCAAATAAACATGAACAGTGAAGAACCGCACGTTCAGATGCCCGGACCTGAACGCGATTCAACACTTCCAAACAGAAACTACGCGCCAGCGTATCTCTCAAGGAGGATGTCATGAGGGTTGTAATCGCTTCCGATGCCGACGGTATGTCGATGAAGGAGTCCATCAAGGAGATGCTCATCGCCGACGGTCACGAGGTCGTCGACTATTCCGAGACCCCTGCCGCGGACTTTGTCGATTCCGCGACCGCCGTTGCCAAGGACCTGCTGGAGCACAAGGATTCCCAGGGCTTTGCATTCGATAAGTACGGCGTTGGCTCCTATATGGCCGCCGTCAAGATCAAGGGCATGGTCGTCGCCAACATTTCCGACGAGCGTTCCGCCTACATGACCCGCGAGCACAACGGCTCGCGTATGGTCACCATGGGCCCGGGCGTTGTGGGCACCGAGGTCGCCAAGAAGATCGCCCGCGAGTTCCTGCGCGCCCAGTACGCCGGCGGCCGTCACCAGATCCGTGTCGACATGCTCAACAAGATGGCCTAACGAGAGCCACCGAGAACTCGAACTTCTATCTCAACTTGTGAATTCAGACGAAAGGACGTTCTGATGAAGAAGACCATCGCAATCGGTTGCGACCATATCGTTACGGACGAGAAGATCTATCTGGCCGACCGCCTGGAGCAGGCTGGCTACAAGGTGCTCGACTGCGGCACCTACAGCCACACCCGTACGCACTATCCCATCTACGGTAAGGCCGTGGGCGAGGCTGTTGCTAGCGGCAAGGCCGACTTTGGTGTGGCCCTGTGCGGCACCGGCATCGGCATCACCAACGCTGTCAACAAGGTTCCCGGCGCTCGCTGCGCCCTGGTTCGCGACATGACCTCTGCCCTGTATGCCCGTCGCGAGCTCAACGCCAACATCGTGGGCTTTGGCGGCAAGATTACCGGCGAGTTCCTGATGGCCGATATCATGCTTGCCTTCCTGGAGGAGCCCTACGAGAAGACCCCCGAGCACGATGCCCTGATCGCCAAGATCGATGCCTGCAATAAGGCCGATGCCGAGGCTCAGGCTGACCCGCACTTCTTTGACGAGTTCCTCGAGAAGTGGGACCGCGGCGAATACCACGATTAGCGGGTATCCGGCGTAATTAACTAGTCCGTTGACGGCTCGCGTTTCTGTGATGGGGCGCGGGCCGGTTTGCTATCAGCCCAATTGGCCCAGCGGGCTGGACGTGCATTGTTCTTTTGTTTGCGGCGCTGCCTCATTACCTTTCTGCTAAAGGCACGACGTTCACAATGGATCGTGCGAGATGATATGTGAAGGAGAAGATTCCCATGGAGTTTGTTCTTGATAACGGCTCTGTCCGCATTGCGTTGAGCACGGCTGGCGGATCGTTCACTTCTATTGCGGCCAACGGCCGTGAGTACCTGTGGCAGGGTGACCCGGCGGTCTGGTCGGGCCAGGCACCCATTTGTTTCCCGATCTGCGGCGGCCTTCGCGACGGTCACGCAATGGCCATGGGCGGCCGCGAGATTAAGCTCGCCCGCCACGGCTTTGCGCGCAAACAGGAGTGGAAGCTCGAGGAACAGAGCGACAACATGGTCGCGCTGAGTCTAAGCTCTGCCGACCATGCCGAGTTGCTCGAGCAGTACCCGTATCCGTTTAAGATCGTTGCTCGTTACACGATCGATGCGGAAAAGGTGGCCGTGTCGTACGAGGTGACCAATGAGGGCACCGAGGACATGCCGTTCTTTGTGGGCGGTCACCCTGGCTTTAAGTGCCCGCTTGACGAGGGCGAGTCCTATGACGACTACGAGCTCCGTTTTGAGCAGCGCGAGGCTGCCGAGCTCTGTACTGCCGTTCCCTCGACGGGCCTGATTGATGTTGAGCATCGCAGCAAGAACCCGATGGTTGGCCATGACCTGCCGCTGACCCACGAACTCTTTGACTTCGCGGAGACCATCTTTGACGTGCTCGAGAGCCGCGTGGTTACGCTGACCAAGAAGACCGAGGAAAAGGGCGTGCGCCTGACGTTCCCCGATATGCCGTACCTGATTGTGTGGAGCAAGCCCGAGGGTGACTTTGTGGCCGTGGAACCGTGGGGTGGTCTGTCCACCTGCTCCGACGAGGACGATATTCTGGAGCACAAGCGCGGCTGCCTGGTGGCCAAGCCGGGAGAGACCGTCACCCGCGGCTTTGAGATCGAGATCCTTTAACGAGCTATCGTATGTTTGGGGCCGCGCGTGTCGTGCCCCGGAAACAGGAGTTCAATATGATTCTGACCGTTACCATGAACCCGTCGATTGATACGCGCTATCAGCTCGACAAGTTGATCATCGACGATGTTAACCGTGTGACGCCCGAAAAGACCGCTGGCGGCAAGGGCCTCAACGTGAGCCGCGTGCTGCTGCAGCTGGGCGACGACGTGCTCGCGACCGGTCTGCTTGGCGGCCACATGGGTGCCTATATGGCCGAGCTCATGGATGCCGATGGCGTCAAGAACGACTTTGTGCCCATCGCCGGTGAGACGCGCATTTGCCTGAATATTCTGCACGAGGGTAATCAGACCGAGCTTTTGGAGAGCGGCCCGCAGATCGCCCCGGCCGAGCTCGAGGCCTTTACGGCCAAGTTCGCCGAGCTTGCAGCGAAGGCGGACGTTGTGACGCTTTCGGGCTCGCTGCCGCGCGGCGTCGATGCCGGCTACTATGCCGAGCTCGTCAAGATCGCCGAGAAGGCGGGTGCCAAGGTGCTGCTCGACACCTCGGGTGCATCGCTGGAGGCCGCGCTGGAGTCCGACGCTAAGCCTGAGCTCGTAAAGCCCAACCTGACCGAGATTAACGGCCTGCTGGGTACGTCCTTTACGACCGATGATGTCGATGCCCTGCGCGAGGCGCTTGCCGCCGATGACCGCTTTGCCGGTATCCCCTGGGTTGTCGTTTCGATGGGCGCTGCCGGCTCGGTGGGCTTCCATGAGGGCCGTGCGTTCCGCGCCAAGACGCCCGCGATTGCGGCTGTGAACGCGACGGGTTCCGGTGACTCGACCATCGCCGGTTTTGCGCATGCCATTGCGGCTGGTGCCGACGACGTTACGGTGCTCAAGACTGCCAATGCCTGCGGCAAGCTCAACGCCATGGATCCCAAGACCGGCCACCTGGTCATGGACCGTTGGGACGAGGTTTACAACAGCGTTGAAGTAACGGAGCTGTAGAGTTACGGCGTTGAGTTACGGCGTTTTACCA
>URNJ01000081.1 GCA_900549215.1 uncultured Collinsella sp. | reverse complement strand
TGGTGGCGTTGGTGCTGGAACCGCCGCTTCGCTGGTCGGTGTTGTAGAAGCCGCTGCCCTCAAACTTGATGCCGCTGGCCGAGAACGTCTTGGATGCCGGAGCGCCGCAGCTCGGGCACACGACCTCGGGGGTTTCGGACATGGGATGCTCAACCTCAAACACGTTGCCGCAGCTCGAGCACTTGTAATCGTAGCGCGCCATAATACTTCCTTTTCAGTACAAAGCGGGCAGATTGCTCTGCCCTCATAAATTCAAACAGCTGTAACTGTACCCTATATCGGGGGTTTTATCACGCTTCGCCCCAGAATCTTTGGGTGTTGCGCAGGAGCTGTGCAGTTTTGCCCTCGGCGGCCGCAACGCCGGCCTCATCGGCCTGCCAGGTCCAGTTGCCCGTGGCGACGCCCGGCACGTTCATGCGTGCATCGTCGCCTAGCCCCAGGATATCCTGCAGCGGCATCATCACCAGGGGAGCGTCGCTTGCCAGCGCGTCGCTCATCAGCTTGGCCGCTACCTCAACACCGCTCGGCTCGTCGCCGCCCGCAAAGGAGCGCGTGCACCAACCGGCGAGCGTCGACGTGTCGTGCGTCGAGGTGTACAGAATCTTGCCCGGCGTGGGATGCACGCCGCAGCGAACGTCGTAGTCGCTAAACTCCAGTACGTCCATACCGGGGAAGCCGCAGGTCGAAGCCATGGCGCGAACGCCGGGCGTCAGGTAGCCCAGGTCCTCGGCGATAAAGTTGAGCGGACCCAGCTCGTCGTAGGCAGTCTGGAATAGATCCTTGCCCGGACCCGCCAGCCAGCGGCCGTCGGCGCAGGCCTTGCCTGCGGGAATGCTAAAGTAGCTGTGGAATCCCAAGAAGTGGTCCAGGCGCACGCGGTCGTAGAGCGAAAACGCGCGACGCAGACGGTCCATCCACCAGCGGTAGCTGTTCTCCTTCATGTGGTCCCAGCGGAAGGTGGGGTTGCCCCACACCTGGCCCTCGGGCGCAAAATTGTCGGGTGGCGCGCCAGAGATCTCAATCGCTTTGCCGGTATCGGACAGCCAGAAGTTCTCGGGCTCGCTCCACGCATCGGCCGAATCGTCCGAAACATACATAGGAATATCGCCGATGACCTCGATGCCCTTCTTGTGCGCGTAGTTCATGAGCTCGCACCAGGCCAGGTCAAAGCGATACTGCATGTACGCCTGCAGTTCAGCCTCGTCGTGGAAACGCTTGTCATCGATCAGATACTCGTTGTAGCGCGCGACATCTGCCGGCCAATCGTGGCGCGACTCGCCCTCAAAGTACTTCTTAACGGCCATGTAGACGCAGTACTTCTCGAGCCAGTCGGCGTTGCGATGCTTAAACGCCGTGTAGAGCGGGTCTGCATCCTCGCCGCCACGGGCCTTCCAAGTCTCAAAGTCGGCCGCCAGCTCCTCCTGGCTTTCGGGCAGCAGGTCAATATTGCCCGCAAAGGCCGAAGGCCCAGCGTAAGGGGAGCGGAAGAAGTCAGTCGGGTTGACAGGCAGAACCTGCCAGTAGCGCATGCCCATAGCGGCCAGATGGTCGATAAAGCGACGCGTGGGCGCACCAATCGTGCCGGGCTTGCCGTCGTCGGTGGGCACCGAGGTGATATGGCACACGACGCCCGCGCCGTGATCGAGCGGCTCCTGCAGGCGCTGTTCGGCATGGTGATAGATGATCGACGAGCCCAGCGGATACAGATCGAGCGTGACCGTGCCGTTGTGGATCTCGCACTCGTGACCGCTGATCACGTCACTCGCACATTCGCCGAGTGCCGGAATCGTCACGCGGTGCGAATTGCGCAGGCTGCGGTTGATGATAACCGTCGCGAACTCGCCATTCTTGCCCGTGCGGTTGTATGCCAGCACCTCGTCGTTGAGCGCGAAGGCCTTGATCTCGCCGTCGATCATAAATGGCAGTGCACGGCGTACGGCGGAGGCGTTCTTGACAATAGCCAGCGTGTCGAAGTCGTGCAGTTGGTCCTTGGTCGGCAGGGTGCGGCGGTTGCCCGGGTCGGTAAGGCCCTCCAGGCCGTATTCGTCGCCGTAGTAGATCGAAGGCACGCCTGGGAAGGTCATCTGCATGAGCGTGGCGAGCCAAAAACGGCTCTTGGCCAGGCCCATCGAGTTCTCGTCCAGGCGCCATTTGCTGCGCTCGCACTCGGGCAGCTTCGACTCGTCGGGTCCGCCGCCGAGCACCGAGATAATGCGCGGACGGTCGTGACTCGAGAGCAAATTAAGTGCGCAAGACAGGGCCTCACGCGGATAGTTCTCGCGCAGGGTCTCGATATCCTCGGCTGCCTGGTAGGCGTTCTTGTAGCCCATCAAAAAGCCGATGACCATGTCGCGGAAGGGATAATCCATAGCAGAGTCCAGCTCGGAGCCCTGCAGGTAGCGGCGCAGATGGCCGTAGCTAATCTTGTTGGAGGCGTCTTCCCAGACTTCGCCGAGCAACAGTGCGTCAGGCTTTTCGGCAAGTACGGCCTTCTTGATCTGGGCCAGGAAGTCGTCAGAAAGCTCGTCAGCGACGTCCAGGCGCCAACCATGGGCACCGGCGCGCAGCCATTTGCGGATCACGCCGTCCTTGCCCAGGAGCCTCTCGCGCACCAGCTCGGACTTCTCGTTGATGGCCGGCATGTTGCCCACGCCCCACCAGCAGTCGTACGAGCCGTCTTCGTGGAAGGTAAACGCATCGCGCCACGGCGAATCCTCGCTCTGCCAGGCACCCACGTCCGGGTAGTTGCCGTAGCGGTTGAAATAGATCGAGTCGTCACCCGTGTGGTTGAAGACGCCGTCCAGGATGATGGAGATGCCCAGCTTCTCGGCTGCCTGGCACAGCTCGGTAAAGTCCTGCTCAGTGCCCAGGATCGGATCGATCTTGGTGTAGTCGGCCGTGTCGTAGCGGTGGTTGCTTGCGGCTTCGAAAATGGGGTTGAGGTAGATGGCTGTAAAGCCTAGCTCGGCGATGCGGGGCAGGTCTTCCTGGATGCCCTTGAGCGAGCCGCCGTAGAAGTCCCAGGTCTTGATGGAGCCGTCCTCGGCGCGCTCGTACACGGGCGGCTCGTTCCAGTCCTCGACCATCCGGCGCTGAATGCCCTTGCGCGGTTTTTCGAGTTCGGCCATTGTGCGCTCGCGCCAATGCTCGTCACGGGCGTAGCGGTCGGGGAAGATTTGGTAGACCATGCCGCGCTCGTACCAAGTGGGGCGGTTCTCGCGGTGCTTATAGACGGTAATCTGGAAGGACGGCACCTCGGCGTAGTCGTAGGTTATGCCCTCGCCGCCGGTGCGGCCCTGGGGCGCGCCCAGGCGAACCTCGGGCTGGCCCTCGATATTGCATATAAAGCTGTACCACACAAGACACGGTTCAGTGCATTTGAGCTCGCCGGTAAAAATGCCATCGCCTTCGTGCTCCATCGGAATCAGGGTCTCGCCGACTTCATCGACCCAGGTACGTAGGGTGAGTGTTGCCTGGTTGGGATCGGCATCCTCCAAAATAACCGAGAGTGCAACGGTAGTTCCTGTGGTCACAGCGCCAAACGGAGTGCGAAACTGCGGTAGGCGGCTGTTGTGTATCAATCTCATAGTACGGTCCAGTTCAATAGAATCACGGCCTGCGGGCCATGGGCTTTACGCACAAGATATAAGTATATCTGTTGTACACAGGGTGTATAAACAACATCCGTTTACCATCGGCGAACGGTTTTCCTAGAAAAACGTTTTATCAACTATCTACAGAGAAGGGGCGCCCGGTTGGAGCGCCCCTTGTTTAGGGTTTTGATTAGGTTTTAGATCGTCTGTGGGTTAGCGGCGCTTGCGGGTGGCCGTTGCCTTGCGGACGGAGGTCTTCTTTGTCGGGGCCTTTTCCTCGGCCGGTGCGGCGGGGGAGACCGGGGTCTCCTTGGCGGGCTCGGGCTTGGCCTCTGCCTTAGGGGCGGCCTTGACCTCAGCGGCCTTCGGCGTCGGCTTGGCCTTTACCTCGGCCTTGGGCTCCTCTTTGGCAGCAGCGGGCTTAGTCTCTGCCTTGGGAGTTGCGGCCTTTGCCGTGGTCTTCTTGGCTGCCGTTGTACGCTTTCGCGTGGTGGTCTTAGCGGCGGGCTTGGCCTCGACGGTTGCCTCCGCCTTGGACTCGGCAGGCGTCTCCTCGACCTTGGCGGCCGCCTTGGGGGCAGCCTTCTTTGCAGTGGCCTTGGTTGCCGTCGCCTTCGTAGCTGTAGCCTTCTTGGCGGTCGTGCTCTTGGTCGCGGTCGTCTTCTTGACAGCGGTCTTGGCCGGAGCCTTAGCGGCCGGCTTGGCCTCGGGGGTCTCGGCCTTTACCTCGGGAGCAACCTCGACCTCGGCGGCCTTCTTGGCAGCGGCGGTCGTGCGCTTGCGCGTCGTCGTTGCCTTGGCAGCAGTCGTCTTTGCTGCGGCGGTCTTGGTGGCAGCGGCCTTCGTGGTCGTAGCCTTCTTGGCCGTCGTCTTGCGCGTCGTGGTCTTCTTGGCGGCAGGCTTTGCAGCCGGCTTATCCTCAGCCTTGGGCTCCTCAGCAGCAGGCGCCTCAACAACCGGCTCGGCCTCGGGCTCGGGCTCGGCCGCAACCACAGGCTCGTCGACAACAGCCGCCGGCCTCTCAATCTCCGGATGCATAAAGAAGTACAGGTCCAGATACTTGTCGGCCGAGCGCGTCCAGCTAAAGTCCTGGCTCATGGCCTGCGTGACCAGCTGGTTCCAGGCATCGCGGTTGTCCCAGAACAGGCGTGCCGCGCGGAACACGGCGTCGCCCATCTCGTCGCCGTTAAAGTTACTAAACGAGAAGCCCGTGCCCTCGCCGGTAAACTCGTTATACGGGATCACCGTGTCCTTCAGGCCACCGGTCTCGCGAACAATCGGCAGGGTACCGTAGCGCATGGCGATAATCTGCGACAGGCCGCAGGGCTCAAACTTCGAGGGCATCAGGAACATATCGGCGGCGGCATACATACGCTGCGACAGCGCCGGATCGAACTCGATGCGTGCGGCCATGGTGCCGGGGTACTTGTCCTGGAAGTAGCGCAGGCCGTCCTCGTAGTCGCGGTCGCCGGTGCCCAGCACCGCCACCTGCACGCCGCCGGACAAAATGCGGTCGAGCGCGTACATGACCAGGTCCATGCCCTTCTGGCGCGTCAGGCGCGTGACCATCACCATGAGCGGACGGTCGTCGCGAACCTCGAGCCCCAGCTCTTCCTGCAGCTTGGCCTTGCACACGGCCTTGCCGGAACGGTCATCAACCGTGTAGTTGGCGGCAATGCGCTTGTCGGTCGCCGGGTCAAAGCCCGCCACGTCAATGCCGTTCAAAATGCCCTGCAGCGCATAAGAGCGCTCGCGCAGCACGCCGTCCAGGCCCTCGCCAAACTCGGGCGTCTGGATCTCGTTGGCATAGGTGGGGCTCACCGTGGTGATGGCATCGGCATAGCGCAGCGCGCCCAGCATGAAATTGATGCTGCAGGCGTCGCAACGCAGCTGCGAGGCGGCCGCCGGAATGTGCGCCACACCCAGGATGTCCTCCATCACAGTGTCGCTAAACTGGCCCTGGAACGCCACGTTGTGGATCGAGAACACGGTCTTGACGCGGTCGTATAGCGGCAGGCCCTGGTAGAACTCGCGCAGGAACACGGGCGCCAGTGCCGTCTGCCAGTCGTTGCAGTGCAGGATGTCGCACTCAAAACCGGCCGGCAGGTGCTGCAGGCTCTCGGTGATGGCCTTGGAGAAGAACGCAAAGCGCTCGCCGTCGTCAAAGAAGCCGTACGGATAGTCGCGCGCAAAGTAGCGCTCGTTGTCGATGAACATATAGGTGACGCCGTCGTGCTCGAGCTTCTCGAGCCCGCAGTACTCGTTGCGCCAGCCCAGGCTCACGTAAAAGTCGGAGAAGTGCTCCATCTGCGCCTTGTACTCGTCCTTGATGGTGGCGTACTTGGGCACCATCACGATGACCTCGGCGCCGGCGCGCACAAGCGCCGCAGGCAGTGAGCCCGCCACGTCGCCCAGGCCACCGGTCTTTACAAACGGTGCGCACTCGGCCGAGGCAAACACGATCTGCATCTTTTTGCTGGAATCTGCCATATTGTCTCCCATGTTGCAATTCGAGAATAGCCGCCTGGCGCTAACCGGGCGGCTATTCTACATGTTACGAGCGATGTTGCGGTGCCTACGTTAATGCACGATGGTGGTATCGGGAGTTAACGGGGCCTTGCCCAGCACCAGAATGTTCTCGGGCGTGCCGCGAAGCTCGGTGTTGGTGGGAACTACGTTGTTCTTGTCCAGGATGGCATTCTCAACGCGGGCGCCGCTCTTGATGATGCAGCTCTGGTTGATGATCGAGTTGGTCACCGAAGCGCCTTCCTCAACCACAACGCCGCGCGACAGGATCGAGTTGCGTACGGTGCCCTTGATGATGCAGCCGGCCGAGATGATCGAGTTGCACGCCTGGCTGCCGGTCGCGTAGCGCGAAGGCGGCACGTCGTGGGCCTTGGTCAGAATCGGGCGCTCAGGATCGAAGAGCTGGTCGGCTACGGTCTGGTCGAGCAGGTCCATGCTGCGGCGATACAGCGACTTCTCGCTAAACACGCCCACGACCTCGCCCTTGTACTCGTAGCTGCACACGTCGATGTTGCCAAAGTCGCCCTGGAGTGCCTCGAGCAGGTCCAGATAGTCGGCGGCCTGGTAGTGGTCGATAATCTCGAGCAGCGTCTCGCGGTTGACGATACAGCAGTCCATAGAGGCGTTGTCGCCGTACACGACGCCGGCGCTCACGCCCGTCAGGCGGCCGTTCTCGTTAATCTCGAGCTTGGTCTCGTCATCGACGTTGCGCGTGGCCTTGCAGTACACCACGGTCATTTGGGCGCCGGAGTTCTCGTGCGCGTCGATGATGGTGTTAAGGTCCATGTTAAAGATGATGTTGGTGCCCATCATCACAACGTAGGGCTTGTCCGAGCGCTGGAACAGCGTCTTGTTGGAGATGATGTCGCGCAGCAGGAAGCGCATACCGCCCTTGGTGGTGCCATACGCGTTGCCGGGCACCATGAACAGGCCGCCCTTCTTGCGGTCCAGGCCCCAGTCCTTGCCCGAGCCTACGTGGTCGATCAGCGAACGGTAGTTACCCGGCATGACGACGCCGACGGTCTTGATGCCGGCATTCATCATGTTGGACAGCGGAAAGTCGATCAGGCGGTAGCGGCCCAAAAACGGGACGGACGCGATGGGGCGGTCCTTGAGCAGCACGCTGCCGTAGGTCGAAGAGTAGTTAGCGGTGATATAACCGATGGCCTTGCGATTGATCATCGGATCATTCCCCCTTCCCGATAACGACGTCATTTCCAACGACGGCCGTATCCTTGGTGGTATCGACAGAGCCGAGCTTCACGCCCTCTTCGACCGTGGAGTTCTCGCCCAAAATAGCGCGGCAGATGTGCGCGCCGCTCTTAACGTGCGCACCCGGCAGCAGCACGGAGTCCTCGACCACGGCGCGCTCCTCGATGATGACATCGGTCGAAAGGATCGAGTGGCGAGCGGTGCCGTAGATCTTGCAGCCGTTGGAGACCAGGCAGTCGTCCAGGCGGCCGTCCGGGCCAATGTAGTGCGGCGGACGCGTGGTGATGTTGGACATGATGGGGAAGTTCTTGTCAAACAGATCGAACTCGGGGTTGTTGCCCAGCAGGTCCATCGAGGTCTCGTGGAAGCTGGCGATGGTGCCGACGTCCTTCCAAAAGCCGTGGAACTCGTAGCTGTACAGGCGCTTGCCCTCGCCGAGCAGCTTGGGGATGATGTCTTTGCCAAAGTCGTGGCTCGAGCGCTGGTCCAGAGCGTCCTCCTCGAGCGCCTCGATTAGCACGTCAGCCGAGAAGATGTAGATGCCCATGGACGCGAGGTTCGAATCGGGCTTATCGGGCTTCTCG
>URNJ01000080.1 GCA_900549215.1 uncultured Collinsella sp. | reverse complement strand
GGGCACGTTAGCCGCCCGGTCCCTCGGCATGGGCGCGGCTACCCAGTACGTCGCCGCCTAGCGCCGCCTCATCGGCAGCCGTCAGGTTAGCGGCGCGGCGCTCGGCGGTCGCCCGTTCGCCTGCCAGCGCGGCCTCGGCCTTGCGTGCCTCCTCGACCTCATCGTTCCAAGGCAGCTCAACACGCTGACGGGCGGCAGCCTCGGGGCTCAGCACCTCGGCATCCAGATAATTGAGGACTTCCTCGACGAGCATCTCGGTCTCGGGACGCGGAATGAGCACGCCGGGGGCGCACGCGACGTCAATCATGCGAAACTGCGTGCTACCGGTGATGTACTGCAGCGGCTCGCCCTTCGCGCGACGGACGACCGCCGCGTGCATGGTCTCGAGCTGCGCTGCGTCGAGCGTCTCGTCCATGCGCATATATAAGTCGATACGCGCCAGACCCGTAGCTGCGCACAGCAGCCACTCGGCAGAAAGACGGGGGTGCTCCTCGCCGCGCTCGGCCAGGTACTCCTTGGTCCACTCGAGACAACGCTTGATGGTCCAGATCTCGTTTGCCATGGGGCCCTCCCCTCTTAAGCGCCGGACGGCGCGCGAATGTCGGAGCAGATTGTAAGCGAGGCTAGCGCTTGGCAAGGGGCGATTGAAGGCGATTATCGAGAATCAGCCCAGAATTTTGCACCGGGCTCGCTCAAAGTGTTCATTCGCCGACGTCCAGATTTGCATTCGTCAAGCTTTTGGCAAGGTTGCCCAAAAACTGACCAATATCTAACCAAGAACATGCCAAATCACTTGACGCGCGACTCATCAAAAAATGCACTGCGACTTCTTGGACGATTTTTTGAGCAATATTTTCAATAGCAGATGAATGCTATTAATTACTTTGAGCAGGTAGACAGCTTAATTTCTAACAAAACAGATTAAATAAACTCGAAAAGCAATTTACCCAACCTAGTCATTTAAGAACGTCCCCAATGACTACATCTAAGGCGCTGCAGGTTGAGCATAAGTCAGCGAAAACGCCCCTAAGCGAGCAAGGTGACGTGAAAGAGGAGGGAAGCGTACTTTGGGTACGCGACCGACGATTGAACGTCAGATTGCCGCTTAGGGGCGTTTGCAGCGTCGAGCCGTTACGGCGTTTGGTAAAACGCCGTAACCTAAACAGCCTGTGCCAGCTTCTCGGCTCGCTCGGCGGCGGCGAGCGCCTCGATGACGGTGCCGAGCTGATCGCCCAGAAGGACGCCGTTGTAGGTGGAGTTGAAACCGATGCGGTGATCGGTCACGCGGTCCTGGGGCTGGTTGTAGGTACGGATCTTCTCGGAACGGTTGCCGTGGCCGATCTGGCTTTGGCGCTCGGCACCGAGCTCTGCCTGCTGCTTCTCGAGCTCCATCTCGTACAGACGGGCACGCAGCATCTGCATGCAGACCTCGCGGTTCTGGATCTGGGAACGCTGCTCCTGTGACTGCACCACGGTGTTGGTGGGCAGGTGGGTGATTCGCACAGCGGAGTAGGTAGTGTTAACGCACTGACCGCCAGGGCCGGAGGCGCAGTAGGTGTCGATGCGCAGGTCGGACTGGTTGATCTGGACGTCGATCTCCTCGGCCTCGGGAAGTACGGCGACGGTAGCCGTGGAGGTCTGAATGCGGCCTTGGGACTCGGTCTTGGGGACGCGCTGGACGCGGTGCACGCCGGACTCGTACTTCATAACGGAGTAGACGCGGTCGCCCTCGACCTTGAACTCAATGGACTTAAAGCCACCGGCCTCGCTGGGGCTGGAGTCGAGCACGGTGGTCTTCCAGCCGCGCGACTCGCAAAAGCGCTGATACATCTTGTAGAGGTCGCCGGCAAAGATGGCCGCCTCGTCGCCACCGGCGGCGGAGCGAATCTCGACGATGGTGTTCTTGTCGTCATTGGGGTCGCTCGGGATGAGCATGTACTTGATGTCTTCCTCGAGCTGGGGAAGCTTGGCCTCGTTTTCGGAGATGTCCATCTGGAGCATCTCCTTCTCATCGGCATCGGTGGTATCGTGCAGCATTTCCTTGGCAGCCTCGATGTCATCGAGCGCGCCGATGTACTCGCGCGAGGCAGCAATGAGGTCGGACTGGTGCGCGTACTCCTTGTTGAGACGCGTGAACTCCTTGATATCGGAGGCGACGGCCGGGTCGGAAAGCTTCTTCTCGAGCTCCTCGTAGGCCTTAATGATCTTTTCGAGCTTGTCGCGCATGGCGGGACTCCTTTATGTGCGTGAAGGCGAAAATCGGCAGAGTTGATGGGGCGCGCGGCGCCACTGCGGGGGTAAGCCCAGCTAGAACATGTCGATCTTCAGATACATGCGCATCCCTTCGCGTATGAGGTACATAGTTGCGGTCTAACCCATACATGATAGCGTGCGCAGGCAAACCTGCATATAACCCGCACGGAATGATTGGTGCAAACAAACCTGACCCCATTGCACCAAGGGCTTGCTTTTTGGCTAGAGCGTTTGGAGTAGAGCGACGAGGAAACGGATGCCCTGGAGGTAGGCGCGGCGGGTGATGCGCTCGTTGGTGCCGTGGACGCCGCGATCACACTCGTCGTCATCAACCACAAATGCCGAGAAGCGAATGCACTCAGGGCAAATGTGCTGGTAGTTGGCTGCGTCGGTCGCACCGATCACGGTCGAGGGCACAATTGCCACTGGCTCGAATGATCCGTTTTCCTCCGTCCCCTTTGGATCACGGAAATAGCGGGCGGCGATGGAGCGAACCGCCACGAGACCGGGACCACCGATGCGCGGGGACGGCGAGGGTTCGGAGCTGCCGGGGCCCAGCTCCACTTCGACACGACCGGCAAGGTCCGCCCCGGCAACCGCCTCACGGCAGCGCGCCACAACGTCGGCCACGCTCGTGCCTTCGAGCATGCGGAAGTTGATATTGGCCCACATATCCTGCGGCATCACGTTAGCACCGGTGCTACCGCCCTCGATTTGGGTCGGTGCACAGGTGGTGGTCACGAGCGGATAGAGTTTCTTGCTGGCGAGGCACGCGCGCACGATGGCATCCTTGTTGGTGGCAATCTCATCCGCCGTATAGAGCCCCAGCTCGACGAGCTGTACGGCAAGCAGGTCCGTGACGCGCGTCGGCCACTCGATATCGCAGATTGCGGCGATAGCGCGGCTCAGTACCTCGAGCGATGTGCCGCCGTAGGGGTTGGACGAATGCCCGCCCTCACTCTTCGTCTTGAGCACAATATCGGCGTAGCCCTTCTCGGCAAGGTCGGCATGCATAAGCCAGCCCTCGCCCGCGCCATACTCGGCAGCTGGAACGATGCGGTAGTCACCCTCGTCGATCAGGTACTCAAGCTCAATGCCGCGCTCCTCGAGCGCGCGGCCGATGGCGCCTGCGCCGTACTGCGTAGTCTCCTCGTCCTGGCCAAAGGCCAGGAGCAGCGTGCGCTCGTGCTCCCAGCCGTGCGTCAGCGCATACTCAACCGCCTCGAGAATGCCTGCGACCTGGTCTTTCATATCGATGGCGCCGCGACCCCAAATGTAGGTGTCGTCTACATGCCCGCTAAAGGGGGCGTACGTCCAGTCGTCCTCGGTACCCGGCACCACGGGGACCACGTCCATGTGACCCATGAGCACAACGGGCTTGAGTGCGGAGTCGGAGCCGGAAAGCGTCACCAGCAACGAATGATCGATGAGCTCGACCTTACCCGCTGTAAATACGTGCGGCCAGGCCTGCTGCATATAGGCGCGCAGGTCGTCGAACGGCTGCCAGTCCACCGCCTCGGCATCCATACTCGAAATGGTCGGAAACGACAGCACACGGCCCAGGCGCTCGCATGCGCCGGCCTTGTCCAAATCGGCAAAATCATCCTCATGCGCAAAGAAGCGCCAAACCTCGGCCATGACATCCTTTCGATTGTGATGACGAGGGCCGCCCCACCGGAGCGGCCCTGCCACGTAAGCGTTTGCGGTCGGCTATTTGTCCTCGAGATAACGCGAGAGGAACTCGCGGGTGCGCTGGTGCTTAGGGTTGCCAAAGAGCTCAGCCGGCGCGGCGTCCTCGAGCACCACGCCCTGGTCCATAAAGACCACGCGGTCGGACACGGTGCGCGCGAAGGCCATCTCGTGGGTAACGACGACCATGGTCATGCCGTCGGCGGCGAGCTTGCGCATAACGTCGAGCACCTCGCCCACGATCTCGGGATCGAGCGCGGAGGTAGGCTCGTCAAACAACATGATCTGCGGGTTCATGCACAGGGCGCGGGCAATGGCAACGCGCTGCTTTTGGCCACCGGACAGGCGACCAACCGCGGCATGGGCGAATTTTTCGAGTCCCACGCTCGCCAGATGTTCCATCGCGACCTGCTCGGCCTGATCTTTGCTCATCTTTTTGAGCGTGACGGGCGCGAGCGTGCAGTTGTCGAGCACATCCATGTTGTTGAACAGGTTGAAGCCCTGGAACACCATGCCGATGTCCTCGCGCAGCTTGTTGATGTTGCAGCGCTCGGCTGTGAGATCCTGACCGTGGAACCAGATGTGGCCCGTGTCCGGAGTCTCGAGCAGGTTGAGGCAACGCAGCAGTGTCGACTTGCCCGAGCCCGAGGCGCCGATGATGGTGACGACCTCGCCGGGGCTAACGGCCAGGTCGATGCCCTTGAGCACCTCGAGCGAGCCGAAGCTCTTGCGCAGGCCCTCGACGCGGATGAGCGGCTCATTGGTCTGTGCGGCGGCCGCGGTGCCGGTAGTGGCGGTATCTGCCATGATGATTCTCCTCGTCTTGAGCCTAGTTGGAGCTGGGCAGCGTGACCGGAGCCTCGGCGCCAAGCTTTTTGCCAAAGGCCTCGAGCAGGCGGCTCGCCACGAGCGTCAGGATCAGGTAGACCACGAGCGCCACGCAGTAGACCTCCATCTGGCGGTAGTACACGCCGGCGACGGTGGTGGTGGCGTACATGAGGTCAAACACGCCGATGACCGAAAGCACCGACGAATCCTTGATGTTGATGATGAGCTCGTTGGTGAGCGCCGGAATCGCGTTTTTAATGCCCTGGGGGAACACGACTTTGCGCATGGCTTGCCACTGCGACAGGCCCAGCGAGCGTGCTGCCTCGGCCTGGCCGGGATCGATGGACTCGATGCCGCCGCGCAGGACCTCCATCATGTAGGCGGTGGAGTTGAGCGAGATGGTAACGAGGCCGGCGGTGAAGGTGCTCCAAATCTGGTTGGCCTGAGCGGTCTCGAAGCCCATGCCGCGCAAAACGGTGAAGCCCGCGTAATAGATGAGCAGACCCTGGACCATCATGGGCGTGCCGCGCACGATGGTGGAGTAGACGGTCGCAAAGCCGCGGCCGATACTCTTAAAGAAGCGCACCAGGTCGTTATCCACGCGGTCGAACGTCTGAATACGCAGGAACACAAAGAGCAGTGCCAGGAAAAATGCGACGACAGTGCCGAAGGTGGCAAGCGCGATGGTGATCTCGATACCGCGGATAAAGAAGTCCCCGCTCTTGTAGGTCATGTAGACCAGGCTCGACAAAAAGTCGCTGGGGTTGGAGTCCGAGACAATGCTCACCTGCACCAGATCGATAAACGACATGACGCAACGGTCGACAAAGAAGATCGCCGCAATAGCAACGACGACATAACTGCCCAGGCGCGCGCCGCGACGGAAGCGCTCGGAAGCAAACGGCGACGTTTGGCGATAGTCGTTCCAGTGCATGAGCTTGGTGACCAGCGCCGCCGCCGACACGACGAGCCAGGCCCAAAGAATCGCCCAAAGGCAATCTTGGAACACGCCCGTGGGGGCCAAGAAGCTCAGCGGCGTGGGGTTGCGCTGGCTAAACGCCAAGCCGAGCGCCGCGATAACGCTCGTGCCCAGGTACACATAACGGTGGTCGGCCTTGATAAAGGAGGCCAGGCGATTAATGGTTTTCATGCTGCCTCCCTATGCCGGCTGACGGTCGAGGCACGCGTCCCACATTTGGTCGCGCTCCTCTTGGCTAATGCCCTTGAGTGTCTTGTCGATGAGCTTAAGCAGCTTGTCCGAGCCCTTGCGGCAGCCGACGTTTGCCGTGACTTCCTGCTTAAAGCCCTCGCCCTCGGCAAATCGAATCGGCACGATACCCGGGTTTTGGGCCATATAGCCCTTCTCGTTCTCGGTATTGTAGGTCACGGCGTCGCAGGTGCCCTGCAGCAGGTTCGAAAACACCGTGGGGACCGAATCGACCGGGTTCTTGTGGACAACGCCCGGGATCTCGTCGATGACGGTGTCGAGCATGGTGTCCTTTTGGCCGAGGACCGTTGCGCCGCTAAAGTCGCTGAGCTTGGTCGCATTTTGGTAGGGCGAGCCCTCTTTTACGAACAGGCCAAAGTAGCCAATGAAGTACGGGTCGGAAAAGCCGACGGACTCCTCGCGCTCGGGCGTGGCGCTCATGCCGGCAATGATGAGGTCGATCTGGCCGTTGTTGAGCGAATCGATAAGACCCGAGAAGCTCTGCTTGACGGCAACGGGCTCGCCACCGAGGGCCTTGCAGACGATCTTGGCGATCTGCACGTCGTAACCATCGGCATAGGCGCCCTGCACGTTGTCGATGGGGATAGTGTACTTGCTGGCTTCGGAGACCTGCCAGTTGTACGGGGCGTAGGCCGCCTCCATGCCGATGCGGATCTTGTCCTTGCCGATCACGGAATCGGACAGGTCGTCGCGACCGCCGCCCGTCGTGGGCTGGACCACTTCCAGCGTGGATGGACGCTGACAGCCGGCGAGCGCGCCGGCGACGACGGAAGCGCTCGCAGCGAGAGCGCTACCCAAAAAGATGCGACGGCTGCATACCGGCTGGCGCTGCGCATCGCACTGTTGGGGAGAATGCATAATCTGCCTTCCCTGTTGAATCGTATGCTGACGACTTAACAGGATATACGCCAGCGACCAGCAGCGCAGCACAAGCTCGAAATATTAATAGACACACGGTAATCATTGGGGACGCCGATGTTTTGGCAATGCCGGCGAGCGACGTCCAGAGCGAACAAGTGGCATGAAAAAGGCAAGGCATGACCAGAAGGTCTATGCCTTGCCTCTTGAATGACAACTTGTCGCTCTGGACGACGCGCAGCATCGACCGAGCGGCGGAACCTCTAGAGCAAGGTAACGCTAAAACTGCGCTTGTCCGTCTCGCCCGGGGCCAGGGTGATGGTGTTGACCTTGTGCTCAAAGACATCGTCCTCGGTGTCCATGGTGGTATGACCGGTCCAGGGCTCGAGCGCCACAAACGGAGCGTCGTTGGCGGCAGACCACACGCCAATGTACTTAAAGCCCTCAAAGTCGATCTTGACGCCGTGGCCCGACTTGCGGCCGCGCAGCGTGAGCGTGGAGCCCGGAGTATCGGTGAACATGATGGCATCGTTATCGAAGCTGCGGTGCGTGATGGGCAGCACGTCCGAGTTGTCGGGAGCCTTATAGCTGCCCTCAAACGTCATAAGACCGTCGGGCGTGATGATAGGAGCCTCGTTAGTCCAAGCCTCGGTAAACGCCAGCTCGTAATCCTCGAACGCCTCGTCCTCGGCACCGGGGGCGGGCACGTTAAATGCGGGGTGGCCGCCCACCGAGAACGGCAGGTCCACGTCGCCGGTATTGGTGACGGCAAAGGTCTGCGTGAGGGTGGCGTCGCCGGTCAGGGCATAGGTCATGTTGAGCTTAAAGTGGAACGGAAAGGCCTTGAGCGACTCGGGCGTATCGGTGATCTCGTACGTTACCGAGGAGCCGTCCTCCGAAACCTCGACCAGCTCATGCTCGACGATGCGCGCGAGTCCGTGGCGCGGCATCTCGCAGGTGCCGGCCGCAGACGCTGCCGTGTTGTTGCGCAGCGAACCCACAATGGGGAACAGGATGGGCGCGTGCTTGCCCCAAAAGGCGGGGTCGCCCTGCCACAGATACTCGTTGCCGTTGAGGGCAAGGCTC
>URNJ01000079.1 GCA_900549215.1 uncultured Collinsella sp. | reverse complement strand
TGGTTGAGCATGGTGTAGACGTGGTCGTCGGCGAGCGAGTAGAGGATATTGCGCCCGTCGCGCCGGAATTTAACCAGGTGCGACTGCTTGAGTGTGCGCAGCTGGTGCGACACCGCGGACTGCGAGGTTTCGGTCGCTTCGGCGATGTCTGCCACGCAGAGCTCGCGGCCCATGAGGGCATAGAGGATCTTGATGCGCGTGGTGTCGCTGAAGACCTTGAACAGGTCGGCGAGGTCGTAGAGAAGCTCCTCGTCGGGAAGGTCCTCGGGCGAGCAGGTGGTCGGGATCGCGGGTTCGGTGGCCTCGATGTCGAGTTTCGTTTCATCAACGCGGATGCTCATTGCAATATCCTTTCATATGAACATGCGCTCATATAATTTACTTTCGATTATATGAGTGCATGTTCATATGTCAATGACGTTCAGGTAATTCGTTGTACAAAATGATGGGGAATAGTGGACGAGATCCCGGACTGAGCGTTTTTTGATAGTCGATGCCAAGGTGGGTACCCTCGTGCCGTGCAAAAAAATGGAGTATTCTGCAACTATAGGGGGTCCGCTAATTTATTGCAGGTCATATAATGCAGTTCAAGAGTTATCTTAGGGTGTTAATCCGATGAGTTCTTCCTCAAATGTTGCCTAACGCTCTCACGCAAGAGTGATTTCGCTTCACATTTGGATCCACTCGAGGGTGATAGACACCCGACCCTGCTGAATACTCGCAATTTTGCACGTCGCTAGGGTACCCACCTTGTTAGCCGGCCTAGTCTCCGGCCCCGAAGACCCTGCCCTCGGGCGCGAGGCTGCTTGTTTGGGCAAATGATGGGCTGTCGGATTCGACAGTCTGCATGTCATCGATTGCCGGAACTTCATTAATTGTCGGGTCATCCAGCGTGATGCCTTCGAGCGTTGCTTTTTCGAGGTCGATTCGTTGACGCTCTTCGGAATCCTGGCGAAGCTGCTTCTGAATTCGCTTTTTCTCTTCTATAAACCTTCTGAGCACAAACTGTCTCAGGTCCTCTTGCATGATTTGAAAGTCTTTTGGCAGACGCGAGGGGCGTACGCCCTCTTTCCGCTGGATTGCTTCCATGACCCTAACGAAAGAGCTGGCATGCATAAAGGAATAACGACTGACGGTGATGATTCCGTACCCCATGGACGCAAGTGCATTCTTGCGCTCCTCATCGATGGCGCGGTCTTCTTCCGCGTCATGATAAAAACCGTTGTATTCAATGTCTGTGCGAGATTTCTTTAGATATGCATCCATAAAGAACTTTTTGCGTCTCGTGAGATTCTTTGCGGCAGCGGTGACCTGTACCTCGTAATCGGTCTCAATTCCCTTAATACCAAGCCCTCCTTCGCTTTTGGGCAGCGTTAGCATCATGACAAAGGCTGTTTCCATAGGAGACCGGCATCCGTCGCGCACACATTGGATCGCCTTTCGGGCAAGAGCCAGACCGTCGCATCTGGTAATGGAATTAAAGAACTGTTTCAATCTCTCGGTCGAGTTGAGCGCGAAACGCTCGGTATAGGAGGTGGGAGAGTCGGTTCCAAGGGAATAAGCGCCGCATAGTTCAAAGTAGTACTCCACCAGTTCGCGAAAAGGAAGATAGGTGGCGGCCTGAAGTGCGCAAAGCTCAACGCCAACAATGAAGATGCCATCTTCAAGCTCTATAAAGCGTGAGTTCGAGAATCGTTTTGAAGAAACGTGGCATTGACAGTTCATTGCATGGCGCGCATTCCTGCGATCAAACACCATCACCTCGAGGGAATCATTCGCGTCGAGGGAAACATCATGTTTGGTGAGCCATTCTGCGGCTGCGTCAAGGAGCGTTCCGGTGGGACATGATCCGTAAATCGCGGCAGGGTTACAGGACTCGATGCCTTTCGCAGACACCGAATGCGCGGCCTGGTAGACCGCTTTTGCAGTGGTATGTGACAATACGATACTCATGATATATATCGTGTCAGCTAATGCCGTGTTGACGGCGCTGAGTGGAAAAGCCGTTTTAGAGGTCTAACCAAATGCTGTCCAAAAGCTTGACGCAATTATGAGTTGGTATGCCCTAAATAAAAGTTTTCGCAGCTTAGCTATAGCATATAAATACTCAATTGCCGCACATTTGATAGTGATGCATCACCATCCGACAACGAATTACGTGTCGGGAATTGGCCGAAATCGTTCGCAATGAGTGTTCAGAATTTGTGATGGCAAATCTATCTGTGGAACGTAGGGCGGCCCCGCTGCGGGGTTTCCCGCTGCGGGGCCGCTCGTGATCTACGCCGGGGTTTGTCGCAGGCGTTTCTACTTGGCGAATAGGTTCTTGAGGTTGAACTCGGCTTGGACGGTGCGGAGCATGAGGTCGGTGTCGTCCAGGCCCAGATGCTGCTCGTTGGCGTCGGCGGCGAGGGTTCCACGGCGGCGCGCCCCGTTCTCGAGCGGCGCGGGGGCGGGTTCGGAATATCCACTCGCGGGGGAGCGAGCGCACATCGGCGTCCAGACTGCGGCAGATCTGGCGCGAGTCGATGACGATAATCTTGCCGGCACGACGCGCCTCGGCGTAACCGTCCAGGTGAATCTTGAACCAGCTGTCCTCAAACGCGGCGTTGTGTGCCATGTACGGGTACTTCTTCATGAGCTTGAGCAGCTGCTTCTGCAGCTCCTTGTTCTCGCGGAACGGCTCCTTTCCGTCGATGTCGTCCCAGGTGATGTGGTGGATATTCGACAACGGCACATCCTCGCCGCGGTAGATATCGGGCAGGCCGCAGTAGTGTGCCTCGGCGTCGTGCGGGACGGCGTCGCTGGTGAGCTCCATGATCTCCCAGCCCACGTTGATAATGTAGCCGCGCTCGGGCGCACGTCCGGTGGTCTCGATGTCGATGCCGAGCACCGTGCCCTGGATAGGCTTGCGGGCGTACGCCACGCCGAGCGCGTCGCGGTCGCCGCGGATTTCGCGCATGACGGACGCAGCGGTACGCTTTTGCATCTTGCCGATGGCGGCGCAGGTGTCGGCATCGGACAGGCCGCGCGAAAGCGTCGCGGGCGTCACGTTGCGCAGGCGTGCCTCGCCAATTTGGTCGCACAGGTCGCGGTTGCGGTCAGCCAGGTCGCGCACGGTGGCAAAGTCGAAGCTGGGGTCGCCCTCGGCGGTAAAGTACTCGGTTTCGAGCACCTTAAGGGCCTCCTCGCCCTTCTGGCGCTCGGATTCCATGGCGCCGTGATCGCCATAGATAAACATGGGAATAAACGGCTGGCGCTCGTATTCGAGTGCTTGTGAAACGTTCATACAACTGCTCCTTGGATGGGCCGCGTCGTGCGGCTCAGTGTCATTAAGATGTGGCGAGATGATAGTTTACCATGGGCAACTATTGGCATCGCGCCTAGGACAACTACAATACCCTAGTTGACCGCTAGGACTTTTACAATGCTGCCGAAAGACACGAAAGGTTCCATCCGTCATGGATTTGCTGATTGATATTCTGCTCGACGCCGGCAAGGACACGCTCTCGCTGGTACCGTTCTTATTGGTGACATATTTGGCCCTCGAGACCCTGGAGCACGTCGCGGGCGACAGCGTTAACGGCGCCATCAAGCGCGCCGGCGCCGCGGGTCCCGTGGTTGGCTCGTTGCTGGGCATGGTGCCGCAGTGCGGCTTTTCGGCAATGGCGGCAACGCTGTACGCCGGTCGTGTCGTGACCTTGGGCACGTTGGTGGCGGTGTTCCTTTCGACCTCCGATGAGATGCTGCCGCTGTTGCTCGCCGAGCAAGTTCCCGTGCAGACCATGGCGATGTTGCTCGCCTCGAAGGCGCTGATCGCGCTGGTCACGGGCTTTATCGTGGATGCGGCTATCCGCGGCCTTCGTCGTAATGCCCGCGCGCATGCGGCGATTCGCCGTACCGTGCTGGGGACCGCTGCCAATCCGGCTCATGTGAACTGCGCGCACGACGACCATACCGGGGGCGACATCATTGATGAAGTGGCCGAGGCGGGCGTAAGTGCTGATCACATCCACGAGCTGTGCGAACGCGATCATTGCGGCTGTGACGAGGATGAGGACGAGCACGGGCACGACCACAGCCACGATCATGGTCACGCGGACGAGCACGAGCGCCACCACGACCACAGCCACTCCTACGAGGGCGCGCCCATCGTGTCGATCATCCGCAGCGCGATCTCGCATACCGTGCAGGTGTCGGTATTCATTTTCCTGGTGACGCTGATTCTGGTCGCCGTGCTCGAGACCTTTGGCGAGTCGGCGATCGAGCAGTTCCTGCGCGGCAACGAGACGCTTGCGGTCCTGGGCTCGGCGCTTGTCGGCCTGATTCCCAACTGCTCGGCCAGCGTCGTCATCACGCAACTGTACCTGGAAGGCGCGCTGCAGCTGGCCCCGATGCTCGCCGGCACGCTCATTTCTGCCGGCGTGGGCTACCTGGTGCTGTTCCGCACCAACCGCAGCGCCCGCGAAAACGTCGTGTTCCTGGTCATGATGTACGTCATCGGCGCCGGCTGGGGCCTTATCCTATCCGCCGTTGGCCTTTAAGTAGATTATTGGGACATGTCTTACGATCTACCCCTGTGACCAGGGCATTCCCCGCTGCCAAAACAAAAAGGTAGATTTTTAGGCATGTCCCAAAAATCTACCTTGGTTAGCGCAGCAGCTCGGTGAGGTTGCGCTTAAAGCGGGCCCGGTCTTCGCTGGTAAATGCCGCCGGACCGCGAGTGCGACCGCCGGCGCGGCGCACCTTCTTTTCCTCGTGGCGAATAAACAGTTGCATGTCGATGGTCGCCTTATCGTAGACGCGCCCGCGCACGCCGATGGCGGCGGCATCGCGCCCGAGCACCATGCTCGCCAAGCCAATGTCCTGCGTCACGACTACGTCGTCCGCCTGCAGGCGTTCGACAATGGCAAAGTCGGCGCTGTCGGCGCCAACGCTCACATCGAGCGTCGTGACCCAAAATCCGCGTCGCGCGTGCTCAGCATCGCGCGGGTCGTCGCGGCGAATGTGCCGTTCTAGGTTTTGCGTGCTGTTGCCGGCGATAACAACGGCGACGCCCGCCCGCCGCGCGCAGTCAATCGACTCGCGCGTGACCGGGCAGGCGTCTGCATCAATAAAGAGCGTTCGTGGCATCTAGTGCACCAGTTTGCCAAATTGAGTAGCACGAACAATCAGCGTTACGCCAAACACCAGCAGTGCGGCGCCGCTAAAGATGACGAGCATCTTGGCCGACCACAGCGGATAGATAAACACGAACATGCCGGCGATGATGGAGAGTGCGCCGCTCAGGATGGCGAGGGCGCGGTTGGACGAAAGCTCGGACTCCAGAATGGACATGACACCTTCGACAATCCAGCCAAAGCCGGCCACGATAACCACCATCGTGGTGAGCGTCGCGGTCGAGAAGGCCTGATTGCGCAGGATTATGGCGCCGCCCAAGATAATGAGTAGGTTGGAGATGATGCTCGTCACGCGCCAGCCGGTGGGCAGCAGCGGCTCAAAAATGGCAGTGAACAGCCTGATGGCAGCAGTGATTACAAAGTAAAAACCCAGGACAGTCGTCAAAAAGACGAGGGACTTGGCGGGTGCAAAAAGCAGCGCGATACCAGCAATGAGCGCTAAGACGCCCGTGATGGCGTAAATCCAGCGCACGGCCTTGACGGCTTTGCCCGCCATGCTTTTCTCGTCAAATCCAAACTGGCTCGATTTTTGGTCATCGTTCTTAAAGATGCCCATAATGTCTCCTTTCCGTGCGGCGTAAGCCTTGATCGTTACAACCAGTATCGCCTAAAGGCGCTGGCGTATGGGTCGGAGAGGGCGAAACGTAACCCAAAGGCCCCGAATTGTTTCCGTTGTTCCCCACGTTGCGATTTTCTATTCAACAGGTGTAGAACATTGCAGCCCTGTTCGTTATTGCCTACGTTTTAGGTTAGATTTTCCTAAGGACAATTGGCTTGTATTGGGGGTCCCTATGAACGAAGCAGTTCCCGAGGCGCCGTCGAGTGTCGAATCGATGGCAGAGCAGGGTTGCGAAAAGCTCGGCTTGGAAGCGTTTGATGCGCTGGTCCGTCGTGCCCGTACGTGCCGCCGTTTTGACGAGTCCATGCGCGTGCCGCGTGAGTTTTTGCTCGAGCTGGCAGAGCTGGCTCACCTGACTCCCTGTGGTGCCAATGCTCAGCGTCTTCGTTTTCATGTGGTGAGCGATGCCGAGGATTGCGCGCGCGTATTTGATGAGCTCGCGTGGGCCGGTGCGCTTAAGGATTGGCCGGGTCCTGCCGAGGGTGAGCGCCCGACCGGCTAAATCCCGAATTTTGGCCGAGCGCGCCGTTCCGGGCAAGCCCGCCGCTCCCATTACCGAGGTCGACACGGGCATTGCCGCGCAGACGATGATGCTCGCCGCCCGCAGCGCCACGCCCGAGGTGGCAGCCTGCATGTTCAAGGCCTTTACGCCCCACGCGATCGATGCCATGGGGCTCGATAACGACAAGTATGAGCTCAAGCTGATCATGGCGTTTGGCGTTCCGGCCGAGACACAGGTGATCGATGCGATCGATTCCAACCCCGACGGCTCCATCAATTATTGGCGCGACGAGGCGCGGGTGCACCACGTACCCAAGCGTCCGCTTGCCGACGTGCTGCTGTAGTTGTGCGTCGTTGCGGTGCAATCCGGCGGCAAAATCACCACAAAGGCTCCTGTCCCCTTTGTGGTGGTACGAGGGGAGGGTGTGTGGCAGATCTGTATTTGGTGCGGCATGGGCAGACTGAGCTCAATGTGCAGAGCATTTTGCAGGGCTGGCACGATTCGCCGCTTACGGCGCGCGGACGCGAGCAGGCGCTGGCGACGCGCGCGGCGTTTGAGGCGCGCGGCGTGGCCTTTGACCATGTGTATTCCTCGCCGTTGGGCCGGGCGCGGCATACGGCCGAGCTTATCGTTGGCGAGGGCCGTTCCATTGAGCTGGTCGATGACCTGCGTGAGTGGCATTTTGGCTCGCTGGAGGGCACATCAAATCGCGAGATGCCGCCGCAGCCCTGGGGCGATTATCCGGTGGCCTTTGGCGGCGAGTCGGAAGTGCAGCTTCAGTCGCGCATGGTCGCGGCGCTGTCCCGCATCATGGCCAGGCCGCAGCACGACTGCGTGCTGGCGGTTTCCCATGGCTCAGCCTGCCAGGAGTTTCTTGAGTATGTGACTGGCGAGGGGGAGCTACCCGACAACGGTGCCGTGCTTCATTTTGGCTATTGCGACGGGGCGTTTTCGCTCTTGGGTTGGTAACGAACGAAAGGACCCCTATGAATAAAGATCTGTATCTGGTCCGTCATGGACAGACGATATTCAACCTTAAGCGTATCATTCAGGGGTGGAGTGACTCGCCGCTTACGCAGTTGGGTTGCGACCAGGCGGCGCGCGCCGGCATGTTTTTACGTGCGCGTGGCATTGAGCCCGATCATGCCTACACCTCCACGCTTCATCGCACCGAGCAGACTATCGCCAACTTGTGGCCGGGCTTGGCGTACGAGCGCCTGGACGGTCTGCGCGAGTGGTTCTTTGGCGACTTTGAGGCCGAGCGCGTGATGCTTATGCCCGAGCGCCCGTGGCGCGACTTCTATTGCCAGTTTGGCGGCGAGGGCCAGATGCAAGTGCGCGAGCGCATGGTGGCGACGCTGATCGAGCTTATGCAGCGTCCGGACCATACGTGCGTGCTCGCGGTAAGCCATGGCTCGGCCATCAAGGAGTTTATGGATCACGTGAAGGGTGCGGCGGCCGACGAGCGCGATCGCGTGCCGGGCAACTGCGCGGTGCTGCACTTTGCGTTTGACGACGAATCCGACACGTTTGAGCTGATTGAGATTTTTACGCAGGAGGATTACGCACGCGAGCTGGGGCTTGAACCGCTCGTGGCGGCAGCAGGCCCGCAGCGGGGATAACGTGAGCGTGGCGGCACGGGTCGCCGGCATAACTTCTCGACGCAAAAGGGGCGGAGATGCATGTACCTGCTGCATCTCCGCCCCCTGTTTGTTGAGCTGCCGATTTTTGTGCTGGACGGTCTGGTCTTGCTAGAACCGCGCGACTTGGTGCGTGAGCAGACCCGTCGGAACCTGCGGCG
>URNJ01000078.1 GCA_900549215.1 uncultured Collinsella sp. | reverse complement strand
CGACCGGTCGCCAGCTGCGTGTGAGCGGCTTTGGCGAGGCCGGCCTTCGCGGCGAGCCCTCGGGCGACCTGATTGTCAACGTGCGCGTTGCCGACCATGAGCGCTTTAAGCGCAACGGTGACGACCTGTACCTGGTGAGCGATATCTCGATTGCGCAGGCTGCGCTCGGCTGCGAGATCGAGGTCGAGGGCATTATGCCCGACGAGGTCGTTAAGGTGACGGTTCCCGCCGGCGCCCAGTACGGCGACACTGTGAGCGTCAATAATTACGGCATGCCGCGCATTGGCGGTGGCGGTTCGCGTGGTCGCCTGATCGTGCAACTGCGCGTGGTCGTTCCCACCAATCTCTCCAATAAGCAGCGCGAGCTGCTCCGTGCTTTTGCCGATGAGATGGGCGATGACGTCGCTTCCGGTAAGAAGTCGGTGACCGACCGTATCAAGAGTGCCCTCGACGATATCCTCGATTAAGGAGCCCGCGTGCTCGCACCCCATATTTCCGTCGTCAACCTCGGCTGCCGTGTCAACCGGGTTGAGTCTGACCGTATCACTGCCGATCTTATGCGCCTGGGCTTTGCTATTGTGGAGCCCCAGGATGCCGATCTGATCGTCATTAACACCTGTGCCGTTACGGGCGAGGCCGAGGCCAAGACCCGTAAGGCCGTTCGTCATGCGTTGGCCTATCCAAACGAGCCCTATGTGCTCGTGACCGGTTGCGTGGTCAATTTGCATCCTGAGGAGTTGTTGGAGCTTTCGGATCGCGTGATCGCCGAGCCGTCCAAGATCGATGTCGCCGAACGTGTCTGCGAGGTGCTGGGCGTTGAGTCCGATAGCGTTCCCGCCTGCAGCGATGGCGAGGTGGTCGATGCGCTCGGTCGCTCTCGTCTGGGCGTGAAGATTCAGGACGGCTGCAACCATCGCTGCACCTATTGCATTGTGTGGAAGGCGCGCGGCCCCGAGCGGTCCGTGCCCGTCGAGTCCGTGCTCGAGCAAGTTCGCGAGGCCCAGGAGGCCGGCGTGCCCGAGGTGGTGCTGACGGGTGTGAACCTGGGCGCCTACGATGGCAAGAGCGCGACCGACGAGCACGTCGAAATCGATGAGCTGCTCGAGGCCATCATGGAGCGCACGTCTATTCCGCATGTGCGCATTTCCTCGGTCGAGCCCATGGATATCTCCGAGCGCCTGCTTAAGGTTATGGCTCGCTACCCGCAGCGTATCGCCCCGTTTTTGCACCTGCCCGTGCAGTCCGGCTGCACGGCGACCCTGCATCGCATGGGCCGTCCCTATAGCGCTGAGGCCTTCGAGGACACGGTGCGTATGATTCGTGCCATCTTGCCCCAGGCGTCCCTTTCGTGCGATGTCATCGTCGGTTTTCCTGGTGAGACGGACGAGGAGTTCGAGGAATCGCTGGCGCTGTGCTGCCGTGTGGGTTTCTCGCGTATGCACGTGTTCCGCTACAGCAAGCGTCCCGGTACCCTTGCTGCCGACATGCCCGACCAGGTGCCACCCGAGGTTATGGCCGAGCGCAGCCGCCGTATGCGGGCCGCCGCACAGGAGCTCGCTATTGCCGACGCTCGTCGTCGCGTGGGCACGGTCGAGCGTGCCGTGCTCGAGTATGGTGACAACCTGACGCTCGGCTCGTTCCATCATGCCCGTCTTGACGATACCTGTGGACTTACAGCCCCGTGCCTGCTCGATGTTGCTATCATCGGAGTCGATGATTCCGGCTTGGTCCATGCACGCAGGGAGGTTCATGGAAGCCTCGAAGATTAGACTTACCGTTCCCGAGGGAATTGATCCCTCGCGCGTTTTGGGCGCCGGCGACGGCGTCCTTCGTGCGCTTGAGAGCTTGGTTCGCGCCCATGTGGTCGCCCGTGGCGATAGCATCTCCGTGAGCGGCGACCCGGACGAGGTCGAACTCGTGGCGCGCTTTTTCGAGCACGCTTTTCGCGAGGCGGCCGCCGGGCGCACGCTGTCTGCCGACGATGTCTCTCGCTGCCTGGCCGTCTTGCGCGACGGTGAGCACGAGGCTACGTCGCTTCGCGATGACGTGCTGCTTTCGTATCGCGGCCGCGTCATTCGCCCCCAGACGCTCGGGCAAAGCCAAGACCATCGGACAGAAGCGCTATGTGGATGCCATCCGCTCGCATACCATCACATTTGGCTTGGGTCCTGCCGGTACCGGTAAGACCTATCTGGCTATGGCGCTCGCCGTTGCCGCGCTCAAGCGTCACGAGGTGGGCCGTTTGATCTTGACGCGTCCGGTTGTCGAGGCGGGGGAGAATCTGGGCTTTTTGCCCGGTACCCTTGAGGAAAAGATCGACCCCTACATGCGTCCGCTCTACGACGCCCTTTTTGACATGATGGATCGCGAGCGCACCGATGAGCTTATGGAGCGTGGCGTGATCGAGATCGCCCCGCTTGCCTACATGCGCGGCCGCACGCTGAGTGATGCCTTCGTGGTGCTCGACGAGGCGCAAAATACCACGCCCGAGCAGATGAAGATGTTCCTGACACGCCTTGGGTTCAACTCCAAGTTCGTGATTACCGGCGACCTGAGCCAGCGCGACCTGGTGGGTCGTCGTGGCGGTCTTGCCGACGTTGAGCAGATTTTGGGCCGTGTCGACGATGTCGCATTTTCTCACCTCGAGCGTGCCGACGTGGTGCGCCATGCCCTTGTGGGTCGTATCGTCGAGGCATACGATGCTTATGATGACGTGCGCGAGCAGCGCCCGCGCGACCGAAAGGAGTCCCGTTGAGTGTGTTGATCAGCAACGATGCCGAGCTCGATACGCTGCTCGACGCGCAGGAGGTGGAGCACATCTGCGAGGTTGTGCTTGCCGCCGAGGGCGTTGAACGTGGAGTCGAGATTTCCCTTTCGTATGTCGACGAGGACGAGATGCACGAGCTCAACCACGAGTGGCGCGGTATCGACCGCACCACCGATGTGCTCTCGTTTGAGTGCGATTCGGCCTTTGACGATGACATTCCCGCCGATGAGACGCTCGAGCTCGGCGATATTATCTTGGCCCCGCAGGTTATTGCCCGTCAGGCCCCCGGTTTTGGCAATAGCCCCGCTGACGAGTGCCGTCTGATGCTCGTACACGGAATGCTGCACCTGCTGGGCTATGACCACATCGAGGACGACGAGGCCGAGGTCATGGAGGCCCGCGAGGACGCCATCCTGCGCGATCTGGCGCTCGAGCGCGGCGAGGACCCCAAGCTAGTCCACGTCGGCCCCATCACCAACCACGCCCACGACTAGGAGCCGTCTATGATTCCCGGATCGAACAAGGACCATCCGTCCTTCTTAAAGTCGTTTTCCTACGCCATGGAGGGCTTCGTCACCGCCGTCAAGACCGAGCGCAACATTAAGGTCATGCTCGTTGCGGGCGTGTGCACCGTCATTGCCGGCTGCGTCGTGGGGCTCGACATTGCCGAGTGGGCCACGATTATCATCTGTTGCGGCCTGGTGATTCACGGCGAGCTGTGCAACACCGCTATGGAGGCCATCGTCGACCTAGCGACCCAGGAGCTCCATCCGCTGGCCAAGCGTGCGAAGGACATCGCCGCCGCTTCCGTATACATACTTTCCATCACCGCCGCGATTGTGGGCGTGCTGGTATTTGCCCACGCGCTCGGCTTTATTTAGAAAGGGATTTCCATGTCCGACAATATGCAGTCTACCGATGAAGTTTTGGATGACGAGGTCCTGGACGCGGTGGATACCGAGGAGCTCGAGGATGTCGAGGAGTTCGACCCGTTTGAGGGCATGAGCGATGAGGAGCTCGACGCCCTGTGCGACGAGGACGACAACCTCGCGGGCTTTGGCGACGTGGAGCCCGGTTTCCGCAGCGGCTTTGTGGCCCTGGTCGGTCGTCCCAACGCCGGCAAGTCTACGCTGCTCAACGCCTGCTATGGCAAGAAGGTCGCCATCACTTCGCCGGTGGCCCAGACGACCCGCCGCCGCATGCGCGCCGTCGTCAACCGTCCCGGCTACCAGCTGGTCTTTGTCGATACCCCGGGTATTCATAAGCCCAAGGACGGCCTGGGATCCGAGCTCAACAAGAGCGCGCTGTTCGAGCTGAACGATGTTGATGTCGTCGCGTTTTTGATTGATGCCACCAAGCCGATCGGCAGGGGAGACGCCTGGGTTGCCGAGCGCGTCAGATGCTCCCGTTCCAAGAAGGTCCTGGTGCTCACCAAGGCCGATGAGGCCGATCCCGCCCAGGTTATGGAACAGCTCAAGGCCGCCCACGAGCTCATGGAATATGACGACGAGATCGTGACGTCGTCGGTCAAGAACTTCAACGTCGATGCCTTTATCGAGACCGTTGCGCACTTTTTGCCTGAGGGTCCGCGTTGGTTCCCCGAGGACATGGGTACCGACGCTTCCGATGAGACGCTCGTTGCCGAGTTTGTGCGCGAGAAGGTCTTGCGCCGCACCCGTGATGAGATTCCGCACTCCGTTGGCGTGATCTGCGATGCGCTCGAGCAGACCAAGAAGGTGCTGCGCGTGCACGCCACCATTTACGTCGAGCGCGAGGGCCAAAAGGGCATCATCATCGGCAAGGGCGGCGAGATGATAAAGCATATCGGTATCGACGCCCGACGCGATCTTGAACGCATTTTTGGCACGCAGGTCTTTTTGGAGCTGGACGTGAAGGTCAAGGCCGGCTGGCGTGACGACGAGGCCCAGATTCGCCGCTTTGGCTACAACGCCGAGGACTAAGGACGCGCGGCGCGCATGGCAGGCTCCCGGACATATCGCACGAAAGTGCTCGTGCTCGATAAGACTAAGCTCAAAGAGACCGACCTGATCTTGACGATGCTTGACGAGCGGGGGCGGCAGGTTCGTGCCGTGGCAAAGGGCGCCCGCAAACCCGGCGGACGCCTGGCTGCGCGCTGCGAGCTGTTCTGTACGGTCGATATGCTGCTCGCACATGGACGGTCACTCGACGTGGTTTCCCAGGCCGAGCTTATGGAGGCGCCGCTCGGCGCTGCGCCCGATTACGAGACGACCTGCGCCGCAAGCGCGATCGCCGAGGTCGCGCGCGTGTGCTCGTTCGAGGACGCTGAGGACCCGTTTACCTTTGCCATCACGCAGCGAGCGCTTGCCCTGGCGGGCAGCGGGCTCGACACAGCGCACATGGATCTACTTGTGGCGGCATATGTCTTTAAGCTGCTGTCGCACGTTGGCTATCGACCCGATTTTTCGGCCTGCGTGCTGTGCGGAGACCCCATGCTGTCGTATTTTTCAGCCCAGGCGGGCGGTCTCATGTGCGGGTCGTGCGCGTCGAGCGTTCCAGGTGCCGAACTGGTGTCGACCGGTGAGACCGCATGGCTGCGCGCCCTCATGTCCATGACCTTCGATGCGCTCATGGCCGAGCGAATCGACCCGCATACGGCGGCATTCCTGCTCGGGCTTTCGCATGTTTGGGCTGCGACGCACACCGATCAGCGCCTCCGCGCGATGGAATTCATGTTGGGTCGGTGATGATGCGCAGGCGCGGGCTGCTTGTGGTAACATACCGACCTGTTGGTACCTCGACCTTGGTTGTTCGCTCCACCGGCGGCTTCCCAGTCCGAGGCGAATCGAGTCGCCCGTGGGCGACGCAAAACGAAAGGTGAAACAATGACTGTTTCCAAAGAGCGCAAGGCGGAGCTGACTGCCCAGTTCGGTAACACCCCGGTCGACACCGGCAACCCCAAGGTTCAGGTCGCCATCCTGTCCGAGCGCATCAAGGAGCTGACCGAGCACATGAAGTCCCACCAGAAGGACTTCCACACCCGTCGTGGCCTGCTCATGCTCGTCGGCCGTCGTCGTCGTCTTCTCTCCTACATCAAGAAGAACGACATCGTCGAGTACCGTGAGCTCATCAAGGCTCTGGGCATCCGCGACAACATCCAGTAGGATTTGTACATGCTAAGAGCGTCCTGCGCAGCGGGGCGCTCTTTTTGTGTAAGGGCGCGAACAATCACGCTCTGAAGCGTGGCGGGGGCAGGGGGCCCGCGTCACATGAGAAGCCCGCAGACAAGGGGTCTGCGGGGTTAAGGAGAACAATGACACTCGTATCCAAGACCTTTGAGCTGTACGGCAAGACCTACACCTTTGAGTCGGGCGAGCTTGCCAAGCAGGCCACCGGCGCCTGCCTGGTCAAGCAGGGCGACACCACGATGCTCGACACCGTGGTCGTCTCCAAGGAGCGTAAGAACTACGACTTCTTCCCGCTGACCGTCGACTTCAACGAGAAGATGTACGCCGCCGGCCGCATCCCGGGTGGCTACCTCAAGCGTGAGGGCCGTCCCAGCGAGAAGGCCACGCTCACCGCGCGCATGATCGACCGTCCGATTCGCCCGAGCTTCCCGGACGGCTTCCGCAACGAGGTGCACATCGTCGCTACCTCGCTCGTCGCCGACCAGGTCGACCCCTTCGATGTCATCAACGTCATGGGTGCTTCCCTGGCCATGACGCTCGGCGGCGTGCCCTTCGAGGGTCCGCTTGCCTGCGTGCGCATCGGCCGCAACGTGGAGACCGGCGAGTTTATCGTCAACCCCACCTACGAGGAGCGCGAGAACTCCGATCTGGACCTGGAGCTGGGCGGCTCTGCCGACTTCATCTCGATGGTCGAGGCCGGCGCCGAGGAGATCTCCGAGGACGACATGCTCGCCGCCATGAAGTTTGGCCAGGAGGCCCTTGCTGCCTTCTGCCAGGCTCAGGACGAGTTCGTTGCCGAGTGGGAGCAGGTCAACGGTGCCATCGTCAAGAAGGAGTACCCGCTCGATCAGCCCGTCGAGGAGGTCCAGGAGCGCATCTTCGCCCACTACGACGAGATGGCAGCCGCCCTTCGCGATGCCGACAAGCTTTCCCGTATCGGTAAGGTCGAGGCTCTGAAGGAGTCCATCCGCGCCGAGTTCACCGAGGAGGAGCAGGCCGCTTGGGAGCGCGAGATCCCCGTGGCGCTCAAGAAGCTTGAGAAGAAGGCCATGCGCACCATGGTCGTTGAGACCGGCGAGCGCGTCGACGGCCGTGCCGCCGACGAGATTCGCCCCATCATGGTGAAGGATAACTACCTGCCTCTCGTTCACGGCTCCGGCCTGTTCCAGCGCGGCCAGACCCAGGTGCTCTCCGTCCTGTCACTCGGTATGCTCAACGAGGGCCAGCGTCTGGATACCATTGAGCCCACCGAGGGCAAGCGCTACATGCACCACTACAACTTCCCGCCGTTCTGCACCGGCGAGACCGGCCGCATGGGCAGCCCCAAGCGCCGCGAGATCGGCCATGGCAACCTGGCCGAGCGCGCCCTGCTTCCGGTGCTCCCCGACGAGAACGAGTTCCCTTATGCCATCCGCGTCGTCTCCGAGGTCATGGAGTCCAACGGCTCCTCTTCGATGGCTTCGACCTGCGGCTCCACGCTCGCCCTTATGGACGGCGGCGTGCCCATTAAGCGCCCGGTCTCCGGTATCGCCATGGGCCTGATCCAGGAGGAGGGCAAGACCGTGGTCCTGTCCGACATCCAGGGTCTCGAGGACTTCCTGGGCGACATGGACTTTAAGGTCACCGGCACCACCGAGGGCATCACCGCCCTGCAGATGGACAACAAGGCCACCGGCCTTACCTTCGACATCCTGGCCCGCGCCCTGCAGCAGGCCAAGGAGGGTCGCGCCTTCATCCTGCAGAAGATGCTCGATGTGATCCCCGAGCCGCGCCACACTACGCGCAGCACCGCTCCGCGCATCGTTTCCATCCAGGTTCCGACCGACAAGATTCGCGACGTCATCGGTTCCGGCGGCAAGGTCATCCGCGGCATCCAGGACGAGACCGGCGCCTCGGTCGACATCCAGGAGGACGGCACCGTCTTTGTCGGCGGCACCGGCGAGTCCGTCGACCAGGCTGTCGAGCGCATCAAGCTCATCATCAAGGTTCCCGAGCCGGGCGAGGAGTACACCGGTCGCGTGGTTTCCATCCAGCCCTTCGGCGCGTTCGTGAATCTGCTGCCCGGCAAGGACGGCCTGCTGCACATCTCCCGCGTCGCCAAGGGCCGCGTGGAGAAGGTCGAGGACGTCCTCAACGTGGGCGACGAGGTCAAGGTCGTCGTCATCGAGGTCGACG
>URNJ01000077.1 GCA_900549215.1 uncultured Collinsella sp. | reverse complement strand
GGGCCACTTTAAGCAGGCTTCGATTTCCGGGTCTGCCAGCCACTCTGCAACGCACTCGTTGGCGAGCAGCATGGCTTCCTCGATAAGCGACGTGGCACACGAACGTTCACGCGCCACAATCTGCACGGGCACTCCGTCCTCATCCAATAGAGCGCGAATCTCGGCTGTGTCAAAATCGACTGAGCCGCGGGCGCGACGAATACGACGGCGAAGTTCGGCGAGTTCGTTAGCGGCGACAAGGAAATCGCCGAGGTCGATGTTGTAGCCGCGGGCGGCCTCCTCGCACGCAAGACCGCGCTCAAGCCCTTCCCCGCGCGGGGTCCCGCCAGCCGCAACATCCTCGGCTGCACCCTCCAGCACCGAATACTCAACCGCGCCGGCACGCACCAGCAGCGCCTCGGCGCCGTCATAGTCCATACGCACACGCGAGCGAATCACGCTGGGATACGGATCGTAATGCCGCACGCGACCCTGCGCATCGAGCTCGATATCGACGGTAAACGCAAGACGGTCCTCGTCAGGGCGAAGCGAGCACAGGTCACAGGACAGGCGTTCGGGCAGCATGGGAAGCACGCGATCGGCCAGATACACCGATGTCGTACGATGGCGAGCCTCAAGATCGATATGCCCGTCCCAAGCCACATAGTGTGAAACGTCGGCGATATGCACACCCAGCTTGTAGCCACCCTCGGGCGTGCGCTCCAACGAAATGGCATCGTCAAAGTCGCGCGCGTCGACCGGGTCGATCGTGATGACAAAGCGGTCGCGCAGATCGCGGCGGAGCGGGTCCTTAAGCGCCGCGGACACATCGAGCGAAAGCCCCTCGGCCTCGTCCAGCGCGGCCTCGGGATAGCTATCGGTATAGCCGTAGCGCGCCATCACATATTGAACGCCCAAATCGGGCGCGTCATCTCCGCCAATGCGGCGTTCGATCGTCACAGCGCCCGATTCCAGGCGCGTCGGGTAGGTCAAAATGCGCGCGACAACAGCATCACCCGGGTGAACGCCCAGACGATCCGCCGAGGTATCCTCAGGCAGAATGAAGAAGTCAGCCTTCAGACGCGAATCGAGCGGCTCGATCACACCGAGCGGACCGGCGGTCTGGTACGTACCCACCACGCTTATGGCTGCGCGCTCAACCACGCCTTCGATCACGGCGCGCCGCTCACCGTGCGGGCTGTTCTTAATGCTCACGGCAACGGTATCGCCATCCATAATCTCGCGCTTGCCACGGCCCATGACCTTGTAGTCGCCATTCTCGGTTATGACATAGGCACTGTGCTCATGGAGCTGCACGCGCCCGGTCAGGCTCGGACGGCGTTCGCTGCGCACCGGCCCGCGCTTATTGCGAGCTCCACGCTTATGCTTGTTATTGCGCCCCATGGCGCCTCCTAACTATCGATTGCCGACTCCAAAGAGTCTACCCAAATGATTCGCCATCCTGCCGTCCCCTAGGGATCAAAAAACGGGCCGCCCCATAAGAGACGACCCGTTGGAAGGGATGAATTCCAGGCATGCCTACACGCGCAGGTAGCGGCGCATGGCGATGGCAGAACCAAAGAGACCGATAATCACGCCGACCAGAATCAGCGCAGCATAGGTCACCAGGTAGTACTGCATCGGCAGGGCAAACGACATCCAGCCGATGCTCTCCTGCAGACGCGGAATCATCAGATTGCGCAGCAGCTCCAGAACGCCGATGGAAAGCAGCGAGCCCAAAATGGCCTGCAGCACGCCCTCGGTGATAAACGGGCCACGAATGAAGCCGTTGCTGGCGCCGACCAGACGCATAATCGCAATCTCACGACGACGCGCCGTGATGGACAGGCGAATCGTGTTGTTGATGAAGATGAATGCGATAAAGGTCAGAAGGCCAACGAGCACCACGGCGGCGATGCGGATGTAGTTGGTCACCTGGAACAGGCGGCTCACTTCCTCCTGGCCGTACAGCACGCTCGCGTTGACGTCGCCGTCATCCGCGATCTTCTGGAAATCGGCATCCTTCTTGAGCTTCTTGGCCGTGCTCTCGACCTGAGACGGATCGTCCATCTCAATCGCAAACGAGGCGGGCAGCGGGTTCTGGCCGTCGAGCGCGCTCATGGTGGCGTCGGCGTTGCCCGACATCTTGCTCGTGTACTCGGCCAGCGCGTCGTCCTTATCCTTATAGGTCACGGACTTGACGTTGCTCCACGTCTTGAGCTCGGCCTCAAAGGCCTGGACGTCTGCCTGATCGGCGTCATCGCTAATAAAGGCATTAATGACAACCTGATCCTCGACGGTACCGATCACGGAGTTCAGCATCGCGGAACCCATAATGAACAGGCCGATGATAAACAGCGAAAGGAAGATCGTGATGACGGCGCCGAGCGAGGTAGTCCAGTTACGGAAGAAGTGGCTGATTGCCTCTTTGAAGGAGTAGCCCACGTTAGTTGGTGCCATAGTTGCCGTAACCTCCCCTCTCCTGGTCGCGGATAACGTGGCCGCCCTCAAGGGCGATCACGCGACGGTGCATGCTATCGACCATCTCGCGGTCGTGCGTGGCGACGATCACGGTGGTGCCAGTGCGGTTAATACGCTCGAGCAGCTTCATGATGCCCAGCGAGATCGCCGGGTCGAGGTTGCCCGTCGGCTCGTCGCAGATCAGCAGCGGCGGACGGTTGACCATAGCGCGGGCGACGGCAACGCGCTGCTGCTCGCCACCGGAAAGCTGGTCGGGCAGCGAGTCCATCTGATCGGCCAGGCCGACCAGACGCAGCACCTCGGGCACCTGGCTGCGAATGACGCCCTTGGGCTTGCCGATGCACTGCAGGGCAAACGCCACGTTTTCGTAGGCGGTCTTTTGCGGCAGAAGCTTAAAGTCCTGGAACACGGCGCCAATCTGGCGGCGCAGGAACGGAACCTTGCGGTTCTTGATCTTCATGAGGTCCTGACCGGCAACCAGGATGCGGCCGCTCGTCGGCTTGACGTCACGGTTGAGCGTCGACAGCAGCGTGGTCTTACCCGAGCCGGAGTGACCGACCAGGAAGACGAACTCGCCCGGATAGATCTCGATGTTGATGTCGTCGAGTGCAGGCTTGTTGGGCTGTGCCGGATAGATCTTGGTGACATGCTCCATAAGGATGACGGGCTCGACACCGGCCTGTTTGGCCATCTTCTTGCGGCTGGCCTGCGGATCGATGGGCGCAAACACCGACGTAAAATCGGGGTTGTTGAGCGCGTTATCGAGGCTTGCGACCTCGGCTGCCTGATCGCTCTCGACCACCGGGGCAGCAGGCTGCGTGGGGTCGGGAATAGCGGCAAAGAGACCGGACTGCGCAGGCTGAGGAGCCGGCGTCGCAGGGGCCAAGGGGTCGGGAATGCCGGCCATGGTAGGCTGCGGCGTGGCGGCACCAGCCTGAGACTGCTCCACGCGAGCGGTCACGGCCTGAACGGGCTCAAAACCCGCCGTGCCGGAAAGCGCGACATCGCTGGTTGGATTGTAGGCAAAGGGATCGGATGCCGGCTGTGCCTGATCTGCCGGCTGAGCGGGGGCCTGAGCAACAGGCTGGCCCTCTGAATCCGGAGTGGCGAAACGACTGCCCTGGACGCCTGCCTGCGTCTTGGGGGCATCATCGCCCGCACCGGAGGTACGGAAGTGGTTACCCACTGGTGCTCCTTATCGTCGTGCGTTTAAACTACATGAGCGCTTTGTATTTTAGCAGTATTAGCTTTGCTGCACATAAGAAGCATGGCGTGCTTAGGGATCCCGTCGGCCGGGCACAGGGTTACTCTCCAAATCGTCCTCGGACATGTCGGAGCCCCCGCTGCGCACTATGAACTGCATCCCAATTCTTGGACGGGCTAATTAGCGGCCTACGCCGCACCGGCCTGCGGTAACTAAGGGGTCGCCGCGTTTTACTTGGGGTGCTGCATATACAAAGTTGGAAGGGTCTGAATTGCGCTTTGTCGATATATGCCCTTTTCCCTGATGGGACCGTGCTTGAGGGGCGTCTTCATAAGTTGCGGTGAAATAGGGACTGTTTTACCAGTTAAAAGGTCTAATCAGTCCTTATTTCACCGCAACTGAAACAGGGGCGCTCTCCAAGAGAGCGCCCCTGCCGGGTTTCCATAGTAATGTCGAAACAGTTTTATAGTTCTGGTGAAGCAGTCCTTGAGATCCGCCTTGTCCTAAGCCAAGAACTCCTTGGTGGTTGCCACGATGTTGGCGGCGTCCAGGCCATACTTGTGCAGGAGCTCGGCGCCCGGGCCGGACTCGCCGAAGGTGTCGTTGACGCCGATCTTCTTGAGCGGCGTCGGGCACTGCTCGCACAGGACGTCGGCAACGGCGCTGCCCAGGCCACCGATCACGGAGTGCTCCTCGACGGTCACGACGTGGCCGGTCTTGGTGGCGCTCTTGACGATCAGGTCGGCGTCGATGGGCTTGATGGTGTGCATGTTGATGACCTCGGCGTCGATGCCCTCGGCGGCGAGCTGCTCGGCGGCCTCGAGAGCCTCGCCGACCATCAGGCCGCAGGCAATGATGGTCACATCGGCGCCCTCGCGCATGACAATACCCTTACCCAACTCGAACTTGTAGGTCTCGGGATCGTTGATAACCGGCGAGGCCAGACGGGCAAAGCGCATGTACACGGGGCCGTCGCACTCGTAGGCGGCGCGTGTCACGGCGCGGGCCTCGACGTCGTCGGCGGGAACGATGACGGTCATGCCGGGAATGGATCTCATCAGGGCGATATCCTCGCAGCACTGGTGCGTGGCGCCATCCTCGCCCACCGAGATACCGGCGTGCGTGGCACCGATCTTAACGTTAAGGTGCGGATAGCCGATGGAGTTGCGGACCTGCTCAAAGGCGCGACCGGCAGCGAACATGGCAAAGGTGCTCGCGAAGGCAACGCGGCCAGTGGTCGCGATACCGGCGGCGACGCCCATCAGGTTGCTCTCGGCAATGCCCACATCAAAGAAACGGTCGGGGCAGGCGGCCTTAAACTTGCCGGTCTGCGTGGCGGCGGCCAGGTCGGCGTCGAGGACCACAAAGTCATCGTGTTCGTTGGCGAGCTCGACGAGGGCCTCGCCGTAGCTTACGCGCGTGGCGATTTTCTTGACGTCTGCCATCCTAGAGCTCCTCTCCGGCGGCCGTGAGCTCTGCCATGGCCTGCTCAAACTGTTCATCGTTGGGGGCCTTGCCGTGCCAACCAACCTGGTTCTCCATAAAGGACACGCCCTTGCCCTTCAGGGTCTCGGCGATGATGGCGGTCGGCTGGCCCTTGGTAGCGCGAGCCTCGGCAAAGGCGGCGCGAATCTGGTCGAAGTCGTTGCCGTCGGCGAGTTCCACCACGTGGAACTTAAAAGCACGGAACTTGTCTGCCAGCGGCATGGGGTCGTTGACCTCCTCGACAGGGCCGTCGATCTGCAGGCCGTTGTGGTCGACGATCACGCAGAGGTTGTCGAGCTGCTGGTTGCCGGCAAACATGGCGGCCTCCCAGACCTGGCCCTCCTCGCTCTCGCCATCGCCCAGCAGGGCGTAGGTGCGATAGTCGTCGCCCCAGTGCTTGGCGGCAACCGCCATGCCCACGGCGGCGGAGATGCCCTCGCCCAGCGAGCCGGTGGACATGTCGACGCCCGGGGTGTCGTTCATGTTGGGATGGCCCTGCAGGTGACTGCCGATGTGGCGCAGCGTCTCGAGGTCCTCCTTGGGGAAGAATCCGCGCTCGGCGAGCACGGCGTACAGACCAGGCGCGCAGTGACCCTTGGAAAGCACGAAGCGGTCGCGGTCGGCCTTGCGGGGGTCGGACGGGTCGACGTTCATTTCCTCAAAGTACAGATAGGTCATGATGTCGGCAGCGCCGAGCGAACCGCCCGGATGGCCGGACTTGGCAGCGTGCACGCCGGTGACGATGCCCTTCCTTACCTCGTTGGCAACCTTTTTGAGCTCTTCGTCGCTCATTGTGCCTTCCTTTCATCCTCATTAGACAAAATGCGCACGGCACGGAAAGTAATCCCAACACAGCCGCAATGCACGTACGTCATTCATTATGCTGGAAACTGATGGCTTTACCAGAGTTTTTATCATTATTTGAACAATTTAGCAGGCAGAACCGCTGATGAAACGGTTTATCAATGTGAACGTCTTTTGGATGGAACGCGGTCGACCCTACGCGCTAATGTCCTTGAATCCCTCGCCGAAGGCTTCCGTAACGTCAGCGACCGTCACAATGGCGTGAGGATCGCGCTCGCGCACGATCGTCTTGAGGGTATTGAGCTCTCGACGGCTCACGATGACCATAATCACCGGCTTCTCGGCACCCGAATACATGCCAGTCGCCTTAAACTTGGTACAACCACGACCCAGACCATACATGATATCGGCAGCGATATCAGGAAACTTGTCCGAGATGATGAGTACCATACGGCGTTTGTTGCCACCATCGACCACGGCATCGATCACGTAGCCGCTAATGACCATCGAAAGGCCTGCATATAGTGCGTTTTCGATTGAAAAGACCGGAGCCGACAGCGCGCATACGGCAACATCGATCGCCATGACGGTCGAGCCCACCGGCAGCGAGGTGTTACGCGAGATGATTTGGCCAATCGTGTCCGAGCCGCCGGTGTTGGCGCCGGCGCGCAGCACCATGCCGTAACCGATGCCCGTAATAATGCCGCCCCACATGGCAGGGAGCATCAGGTCCGCATCCGCCAGAGGTGCTACAAACGGGGCGAACAGATCGGTAAAGAAGCCCAGCAGCACAAAGCCCGTCGCGGTCTGCACCACGTAGAACATGCCGCCCTCGCGCATAACGACCAACAACAGCAAGGCGTTCATCACGATCGTCTGAATACCAACGGGAAGCGATAGGCCGCGCGATGCACCGACCGCCTGGATAATCGTGGCGAGACCCGTAACGCCGCCGGCAGCAAGACCGTTGGGGATCAAAAACAGGTCCGTCGCGATAGCGGCCAGAGCGCAGCCCAGCATAATCTGGGGCAGGTCGTGAAAGAAGTTCATCGAAAGAATGCGCTTGATGTCCAGACGATATGCCATGCTGCCTCCCTCAAAAAAGCGCACCCCATCGGATGCGCTTCGAACTTCTTGCCGTATTCGATTCTACCGATTCACCGGACAAAAACCACCCCTGCGCAGGGTTTGCTCTGGATACAAACCCGTCCAACCGTTGGGCTTGGCATCGGCTTGAAGCCGCCCGATGTTTTAGACCTCCGAGCCTTCTGCATCGGCATTGCCGGTGGCCCAACGATGGTAGCCAATAACAAACGGGTCCAGGTCGCCATCGTCAAGGACGGCCTCGACATTGCTGGTCTCCACGCCCGTGCGTAGGTCTTTGACCATCTGGTACGGGTAGAGCACGTAGCTGCGAATCTGGTTGCCAAAACCAATCGTGGTCTTGGGTCCGCGAATCTCATCCAGGGCCTCGGCGCGCTTCTCGAGCTCAATCTCGTACAGGCGAGCCTTGAGGATCTGCATGCACGCGGCCTTGTTCTGGATCTGGCTGCGCTCGTTTTGGCAAGTAACCACAATGCCGCTGGGGAAATGCGTCACGCGCACGGCGGAGTCGGTGGTGTTGACGCCCTGGCCGCCCGGGCCGCTCGCGTGGTACACGTCAACGCGGATGTCATCGGGACTGATCTCGATGTCGATATCATCGGGTAGCACGGGGATGACCTCGACGCCGGCAAACGTGGTCTGGCGGCGCTTCTTGTCGTCGGTGGGGCTAATGCGAACCAAGCGGTGGACGCCGGCCTCGGCGCGCAGCATGCCAAATGCGTCCTTGCCCTCGACGGTAAAGGTCGCGCGGTCGATGCCGATGACCTCGGCCGCGGGACAGTCGTTGATGGTGATCTTCCAGCCGCGACGCTGGCAGTACTTCATGTACATCTTAAAGAGCATGAAGGTCCAGTCCTGGGCCTCCAGACCACCCTGTCCGGGCTTGATGGTCACGATGGCATCGCCGTGATCGAACTCACCGGTAAACCAGCTCGAAAGCTCAAGCTCGTCGATGGCACGGGATAGGCGCTCCGCCGTGGAGGCAGCCTCCTCACGCAACGCAGCGGCGTCGGGGTCATCGCCCATTTCCTCGGCAAGCTCCAGCGCGGCGCGGGCATCGGAAAGCT
>URNJ01000076.1 GCA_900549215.1 uncultured Collinsella sp. | reverse complement strand
TTCGCGGGGCGCTTTGCGCATTTGGGCGCGAGCGCGGCGAGTTGAAGAGTATTTTTGGGGTATCGTTAAATCAGTTGCGGTGAAATACGGACTGTTTTGGCTATCAAAGGCCTTATCTACTCCGTATTCCACCGCAACTTTAGGTACTCAACGAAAAGGAGATAATCATGAACTACATCGTTAAAACGTCTGGCCTCATGTGTGGCCACTGCGACGCCACCGTCGAGACGGCGTTGCTCAACGTGGCCGGCGTGACCGACGCCGACGCCGATCACGAGACTCAGACCGTACAGGTGGAGTGCGCCGACACCGTGACCGCTGAGCAGCTCGCTGCCGCCGTCGAGGGCGCCGGCGAGAAGTTCCACGCCCTGTCCGTAACCGCTGCGTAACGACCCACGCGCACCCCGACCAGAAACGAGGACCCGCCATGATGGCAGACCATAAATCGGTGACCCGCATGCTCAAGACGGCACGCGGTCAGATCGACGGCATCCTGCGGATGGTCGAGGAGGACCGCTACTGCGTCGATATCTCCACGCAGCTCATGGCCACACAGGCGCTCCTCGCGCGCATTAACGCCGACGTGCTCAAGGCGCATATCGAGGGCTGCGTGACTTCGGCAATCGAATCGGGCGACGAAGACCTCAAAGCCGCCAAACTCGCCGAAATCGAACGCGTCGTCGACAAACTCTCCAAGTAATTGGGGCATTGGGGACAGGTACGTTTGCACCGTCTTGGTATTCCGGGGACAGGTACGTTTGCACCACATTGGTGCAGATTAACCTGTCCCCCTTGCTCTAAATCGGGTATAAAGGCGTGCGGCATATCGAATGAAAGGCAATTTGCATGAATGACTTTATGAAGGGCCGCAATGGCGCTGACGAACTCACCATCGTGATGGGCTTCGCAGGCATTATCATCGCCATGATCGGTTCGATGGCTCGTATCCAGTGGCTCAGCTGGATCGCCATCGCCGTAATCGTGATTGGCGTGCTGCGCGGCCTGTCCAAAAATATCGACGCACGTCACAAGGAGAACGAGGCCTTTGTCGCCGCGACTGCAAACGTACCCGGCTTGGGCAAGTTTGTAGCTAGCTTGGGCGGCGGAGCTGCAGCGGCCAACGCCTCGCGCGCAGCCGGTACTAGCAAGGAAGACTTTGAACGTGCCAAGCGCACAGCCAAGAAGATGTGGAAGGGCCGCAAGACCACGGCCTATCTTAAGTGCCCCAACTGCGGCCAGATGCTCTCCGTTCCCAAGGGCAAAGGCAAGATCCGCGTCACCTGCCCCAAGTGCCATGCCAAGATGGAGACGCGCTCATAGCTGCCATACCATGGGACAAATAAAAGCCGAGGCCTCGCACTGGGACCTCGGCTTTTTCTGATTATGACAAAAGGATTGTCCCTTTGTCGCATCGCCATATCGCGCGCTTACGCCACGCCATCGCGGGCAAGCTCCTCGGCCAACGCCTCGGCAGGCATGGCCATAATCGCGTCGAGCTCGGCGTCCACCTCGGGAATACGCTTCACCTTGAGCTTGCGCACCAAATCACCGCGACACATCACGTGCGTCGGATCACGCAGTGCGCACAGGCCATCGAGCGGGTTCTCGCGCGTCACCAGGATATCGGCGGCCTTGCCGCACTCGATTGTGCCGGTCTCGCCGCCCAGCCCCAGCAGCTCGGCATTGACCTGCGTGGCCGTATGCAGCGCGAAGGCGTTGCCCACGCCGACATACTTGGCAAAATAGGCCACCTCACGCCACATGTCGTACTGCGTCACGAACGGGCAGCTCGAGTCCGTGCCAAGGCCCACCTTAACGCCAGCTTCCAGTGCGGCACGGGCGCTCTCGATGATGCCCGAGCACACGATGTCACCGTTCTTCTTTTGTGTATCGGTCGAATGGGTCTTTTCCGGGTCGAGCAATACAAACGGCAGCGCCGGGCTGATCGTGCAGGTCACACTCGGCGCACGCCCCTCGAGCTGCGTACCCGCGGCGCCTCGGTACAGTTCCAAGATCTCGGGCGTCATCGGGGCACCGTGCTCGATCGTATCGACGCCGGCCTGAAGCGCAGCCTTCACGCCCTCGGTACTCTCGACATGGGCCATAACCGGAAGGCCCATATCGTGCGCCGCCTTGCATGCCGCCGCGGCAACCTCCACCGGCATACGCAGCACGCCCGGCTCGCCCACCTCGGTCGCATCGAACACGCCGCCCGTCACGAACAGCTTAATGACGTCGGCACCGCGCGCATACAGGTCGCGCACCTGTTCGGCTGCCTCGGCGGGACTGTTGGCCACCTGGGCGAACAGGCCCGCACCATGGCCGCCCGGCACCGTGACGCCCGTTCCCGGCGCCACCAGGCGAGGACCTTGATACTTGCCGGCATCGATAGCATCGCGCACGGCCAGATCGGCAAACAGCGGGTCGCCCGCGCCGCGCACCGTGGTCACGCCGCTTGCCAGCTGCTGCTGAGCGCTGCCCTTGAGGATATGGCGCACGATGGCGCGCCCCACGGGATTATCGAGCTTCTTCATCAGCGCGCCCGCATCGCCCGCCGAAACCGGTTTGCCCGAACCGCACAGATGCACATGCATATTGATGAGGCCCGGCATGAGATACGCCCCTGCCAGGTCGATGACCTCGGCGCCCGCCGGCGCCTGCGCCACGGCGCTCGGACCAATCCAGGTGATGATGCCACGCTCGACGGCCACGGCCATATCGGGCTGCGGCTCCATATGCTCCGAGCCATCCAAGACGGTCGCATTGATAAACAACGTGGGACGATCGGCAGACGCCATATCGAGCTCCTCCCTCACGATTAACATGAACATTTGTCCATTATCACCTAATGCAGCGACCTAAAGTCGAGCATATCGGTTAACGGAGGGAAGAGGGGATGTGGGGGACGGAATACGTTGCAGCCCCACCCCAGCAACATCAGGGGAATGTCTCGATCTGTAACAGGTACAGGGTTATTGGGCCCCTTGATGTTACAGATCGAGACATTCGGTCGACGTTTCACCGGTTTGTCTCGATCTGTAACAATTACGAACTCAAACAACTTCTAAACGTTACAGATCGAGACAAAACCTCTCAGCGCCCATACCACTGCCGTCTCCATTCCTCCGCCAGATTGACCCGCTGCGGAATGCCCGCCAGTCTCATCTTTTCAGCCAGCTTCCCCGGATTCTTGAGCTCATCAAACGTAAACCTCAGTACTTTATGTCCGAGCATCGTCAGATGGGACTCTCGCTGACGTTCTGCCACGAATGGGTCGACCGGCTCCCGACCTTCGCCGTTCTGCAAGGTGTACTTCCCCTTTCCGTCGAGCTCGCCGATGACACACGTCCCGTCCACGAGCCGCCAAAAATAGTCGACGCGAAACACCTGGCTCGGATCGAGCGGGTCGCGAAACTCCACCTGCAGCTCCGGAACTGGAAAGCCGTACGCAATAAAGAACGCTCGGAACCGAGACTCGCCGCCGTTTTCGGACAGCCCGTCCGCATACGACGCGATCACCTGCGCTCTGCGATACCCTCGTCTGCCCTCGCAATCGGAGCGGAGGCGCTCGCACAGGCCATCGCGCGATACGCCTTTCGCCCGCAGCGCAGAATCGGCAATCGCCAACCCGTAGGAGAACGGCGCACGTAGCAAGCAATCCTCCACCGTGCGCCAAAACGACGTCACCTGCACGCCGTCGACTTGTTCAAGTGCACCCGCCGCCTGCGGGCGCAACAACCGGCATCCTGCACTCAGCGGCACCGAGCAACCTGTCTTAACAAGATATCGTGGCCCAAGCAGATCATTCGGCACCTCCAGACCCCACAAAAGCGCCGCGTCATAGCCCCAAAATGCCCAATCGGGATGAAACTCCGCAAGCCCTTTGATGGTCCGCAGCGCTCGCTCCGTCGGTGTCAATGCATCCCAATCATGCTGAAAACAGAACAGGTACGGCTCGGGCTCCGCGATATCGTCGGTTCCAACATGGCGTCGCAGCCACATGAGCTCGGTATTGTCATGCGTTGCGAGCAGCGCACCTTGCTTGGCCGTCTCCGTGAGCCGCGCGAGCATCCTATTCCGCGCCAACGTGTTGCGAGTCGCATGTTTGTGTTTGAGAACGGTATTAGACACTTTCATCACCACCACGTCAGACAAATGGACCATCGTCACCGTTGCCTCCGCTGGCAAATGTCTTGATCTGTAACAGGTAGGTCGAATTTGGGCCTGTAGATGTTACAGATTGAGACATTCCCCCAACCAGGTGCCAAACGTCTCGTTCTGTAACAGTTAGACGTTCTCCAGCCCCCCAAACGTTACAGATTTAGACAAACCAGCGGCGCCCAAGCATTCGTCTCGATCTGTAACAGGAAGACCGGTTTTTGTCCCTAAACGTTACAGATCGAGACATAAAAGGCAGAAGGCAAGGCAGGCGACAACTGCCCGTCCCCTACTCCCACTCCTGCTCGTAGATGTTGAGCGACTTTACGTACCGCCCCTGGGCGCCCATGATGTCGCGGACCAGACGCAAGAAGAAACTGATGCACGAGGTGTCGAAGCCATCTTCCAGGTCTTCTGGATGAACGGCGCCAGGCCCGTCGACCGCCGTGTCGCTCAGGCGCGCGATGTCATACAGGTAGAGCTGTCCCACCGTCAGCCAGACATCGTCGACGCAGGCGAGGCGCACCGCAATCGCGCCGTCGCTCCAATGCTCCTTTTGCACGATATGCGGGTCGTAGACATCAAAGCGACGGTCGGTGCGCGTGTCCTTCAGCGCGACCATACCAGTCGCAGGATCCTTGTCCAAAATGCCAAAGCGCGAGAAATACTGCGTGTCGCGTACCTGCTCGAGCCGCTTGAGCGAGGCAGGCGAAAGCGATGCCGGCGGCTCGTCAACATACAGCTCGAGCAGCGTCTTGCCATGGCGATAGGGGCGCTCGAAGAGCAGCCAATCGGTAAATGCCATGTTGTAGGCCATGATTTCGTTTTGCGAAGGCTCGGTGCAATAGCTGAGCCACGGGTCGACAATGATCTCGAACTGTTCGCGCGCCGTCTCCAAAAACTGGAACTTCCGCAGCATCCAAAAATGGGCCATGTCGGCAATATCGTTGCCGACGGCTTCGGCCAGCTGCGCTCGATCTAAAGCGTAGTCAGTCATGGCATCCTCCTCAAACTGATGGACCTCAATTTGAGCTTACGAGGAGGGTGGTCGGCCACGACCAGCGCGGGCAAAATAGGCCTCCGGCTGCAAACCAGATGCTGACCAAACACTTGACGAAAAGCTTGACCGAAAATGCGCACCGCAATTAAACCGCAGGTAAACATAGACGGACAACCCGTCCTTTTGAGCCAGATGCCCGCGGCCACCACAGAAACAACAGGTGACCACAGCCCAAGAAGTCGACAAATGAACACCCGTACGTCGACAAACGAGCAAATCGCTCGCAAAGAGTGTCCCCAACGACTAGACAAAAAATGACTAGTCATTGGGGACGTTCTTAAATGACTACTTTACAGTTCCAGCGCGTCGGCGACTTCGGCTGTGCAGGCCAGGGCATCGGCCATGGCACTCACCACGAGCGAGCTGCCGTTGCGGGCATCACCCGCCACATACACCGGCGCGGCATCCGCGGCGACACCCTCCGTGCGAGCCGCGAGATGCGAGCCCTCAGCAGCCATCACCGGCAGCGGACGACCAGCGGTGGCAACAGGCACGCTCAACGCATCGAACACGCCGTGCTCCGGACCCGTAAAGCCGCAGGCGATGAGCACCAGCTGCGCTGGCACCTCGTGCTCGGAGCCCGCGATGCGCTCGGGCTTTCCCGCCGACCAGTCCAGATCGACCACGCGCAGACCCGCAGCCGCACCCTTCTTGTCCAGCAGCACCTCGAGTGTATCCACGCCCCAGACACGCATCTCGCCACCCATCGCAGCGATAGCCTCCTGCTGGCCGTAGTCGGTCTTCTTAACGTTGGGCCACTGCGGCCAGGGGTTGCCTGCCGCGCGCTTATCGGGCGCAGCCGGCAAGAACTCAAACTGGCGCACGCTGCGCGCGCCCTGACGCACCGCGGTACCCACGCAGTCGTTGCCGGTATCGCCACCGCCAATGACCACGACGTCCAGGCCGCGCGCGTCAATAGTAGGCTCACCGCCATCGAGCACCGAGACGGTCGAAGCCGTCAGGTAGTCCACGGCATACACCACGCCCGGGGCATCAATGTTCGCAGCCGAAAGCACACGCGGAGCACGGGCGCCGGCAGCCACCACGACGGCGTCAAAGTCGTCGAGCCTGGCGGTAACCTTGGGATCGCTCACGTCGGCGCCCAGCTCGAACACAATACCCAGCTCGCGCATGAGCGCCACGCGACGCTCGACCACAGACTTCTCGAGCTTCATGTTGGGAATGCCGTACATGAGCAGACCGCCCGGGCGGTCGTCGCGCTCAAACACCGTCACGCGAGCGCCGCGGCGAGCAAGCTCCCATGCCGCCACCAGACCAGCCGGTCCAGAACCAACCACGGCGACCGTGGGCGCATCCTCCCCTGCCGGCTCAAAGCGGCGCGGGCCGCCGTTTGCCCATTCATGGTCGCTGATCGCACGCTCGTTATCGTGAATCGTCGTGGGTTGGCCGTCGACCGAGCCCAGGTTGCACGCGGCCTCGCACAGCGCCGGGCACACGCGGCTCGTGAACTCGGGCATGGGCGAGGTGAGCGACAGGCGCTCGGGAGGCCCCTGTAAGTGCCACCAGCTCGTTCCACGCGGGAATCAAATTGTGCAGCGGGCAGCCGCTCGGACGCGCCTTGCCAAAGCTCGCGCCCATCTGGCAAAACGCCACGCCGCACATCATGCAGCGGCTCGCCTGGGCACGACGCGCGTCGTCGTCGAGCTCCACGTACAGCGGATCGAAATCGCGGCTACGCTCCTCCACGGGGCGCAGCTCATGGGTCACGCGATCGATATCAAGAAAAGCACCGGGCTTACCCATGGCACTTACGCCTCCTTCTTGGTCGAAGCAACAGAGCTGGCAGCCACAGACGCAGCGTCAGCAGCACCGCCCGCCACATCAAAGCGATCGACATCCGCGGCGCTCGCGCGACCGGTCACAATGTCAAACGCCAGCTCCTCGGCCTGCGCATGCGTCTTGCCGACGGCCTCGGCGGCGGCGACAATCGCCAGCACGCGCTCGTACTCGGTCGGAATGACCTTCACAAAGTGCTTGCTCATCGTCTCAAAGCTGTAGAGCAGCTTAATGCCGCGCGGGCTCTGCGTCGCGTCCACGTGCTCCTGGATGAGCTCGCGAATCTGCGCCAGCTCGCCGGCCGTCGGGGCTTTAAGCTCAACGCTCTCGTGGTTCACACGGGCATCGAGCGTGCCGTACTGGTCAAAGACATAGGCCACGCCGCCCGTCATACCGGCGGCGAAGTTCTGCCCGACCTCGCCCAGGATGAGCGCCAGACCACCCGTCATGTACTCGCAGCCATGGTTGCCGCAGCCCTCGACCACCACGGTGGCACCGGAGTTGCGTACGCCAAAGCGCTGGCCTGCCAGGCCGTTAATGAAGCCGCGGCCGCTCGTGGCGCCAAAGAACGCAACGTTGCCCACGATGATGTTCTCATCGAACTTGTAGGTCGCATGCGGGTTGGGGCGCACCGACACCTCGCCGCCCGAAAGGCCCTTGCCAAAGTAGTCGTTGGCGTCGCCGCACACGTTGAGCGTAATGCCGCGCGGCAGGAAGGCGCCAAAGCTCTGGCCGGCCGAACCATCGCAATCGATGGTGATGGAGCCGGCGGGCAGGCCCTCGGGATGCGCCTTGGTCACCGCGTTGCCCAAGATGGTGCCCACGCAGCGGTTGACGTTGGCGATATCGGCGCGGAAGCGAATCGGACGCAGGTGCGCACGGGCATCGGCCGTATAGGGCACAAACAACGTGGAGTCGAGCGTCTTGTCGAGCTCGCTGTCCGCAGCCATCTGGGGCAGCATCCTGTTCGGCTGCCTGCAGAACCTGTACCTGCGCCTGAGCATTCCGTTCATCCCTTCGCAGATCTACAAGATTCTGCCGTACATCGTCACGGTGGTTGTGCTCATCTTCAGCAGTCTGCGCAACAATCGCGAAAAGCAGCCGCCCGCCGCGCTGGGCGTCCCCTACTTCCGCGAGGAGCGCTGAGTCTCCCAA
>URNJ01000075.1 GCA_900549215.1 uncultured Collinsella sp. | reverse complement strand
GATTAATGGATGGAAACGGGTGTTCTATCGGGACACACATTTTGTCCTATAAGCCTTAGGTTATACTAAATTGCACTGTGCGCCGCATCTGATGCATTTCGCTCCAAGCGCGGCACTCAGTGGATATCCGATTTACCATTTGGATGTCCTGGCGGTCATTTAGCGTCTCGACACAAGCTCGGCCCCGGAGCTCGTTCGAGCTGTTCGTATTCCTTGAAAGGGGAAAAATGGACATATCGAGGAAGACTGATTACGCCCTTCGTATGCTGGCGATGCTTGCTGAGGATCCGGAGCGTTTGCTTTCTGTTCGCACCGCTGCCGAAGAGGTCAATGTCCCGTATTCGTTTGCCCGTTCGATTCAGCATGGTTTGGTCCAAGCCGGTATTGTGGAGAGCCTGCGTGGCGTCCACGGTGGCATGCGTCTCAAGGTCAGTCCGGACGACGTCACTATCCGCCAGGTCGTCGAGGCCGTTCAGGGCCCTATGGTTATGAACGACTGCACCGCCCCCGATGGTGACTGTGCGCGCATGGGCGCGTGCTGCTATCATCCCCTGTGGGCCGGAGCCCAGGCGTTGATGCGCGACTACCTCGATTCCGTTTCGCTCGGCGATATCGTCGCCCATCGCCAGTTTCCGGCTGTCGATCCCAAGTTCGCCGATCGCGATGCGTTTCCCGAGTACGCTGCCTGCGCGTACGCTTGCCGGGAGGAATAGCGCCGCATAAGGAGTATAGCTATGATTCAGGACCCCTTTCGTTCGATGATTCGTTCGGAAGGGGTCTTGCGTTATCGCGACCTTCCGTGGCGCCGAACGCGCGACCCGTATATCATCTGGCTCTCCGAGGTCATGCTGCAGCAGACGCAGGTGCCGCGCGTGGAGACACGTATGCCGGCGTGGCTCGATCGCTTTCCGACTGTTCAGGCGCTCGCTCAGGCTGTCCCTTCCGATGTCTTGGATGCGTGGCAGGGGATGGGCTATAATCGCCGCGCCTTGGCGCTTCACAGGGCTGCACAGTGCGTTGTAGAGGACTGGGATGGGGAGTTTCCGCGCGAGACGCGTGACTTGGTCGCTCTGCCCGGCATTGGCCCGGCAACGGCGCAGGGTATCCGTTCGTTTGCATTCGATCTTCCGGGCGTGTATTTGGAGACCAATGTGCGCACGGTCTTTTTGCATCATTTCTTTCCCGATGTGCCGGCCGTTCCCGATCGCGAACTGGTGCCGCTGATCCAAGCTGCCTGTCCGGCGGCCCCCGGTGCGGCGGCGGACGAGATCGCGCCCTTTGCCGCGCCTCAAGACGATGCCGACACGCCGCGCGCGTGGTATTACGCATTGCTGGATTACGGCGCGTATCTTAAAAAGACACTGCCCAATCCGTCCAGGCGGTCGGCGGGCTATAGTCGTCAGTCCAAGTTTGAGGGCTCGCGCCGCCAAAAGCGCGCGCATATCGTGCGTATGTTGTTGGCAGCGCGCGATGGTCAGCCGGCGGGGATTACGCTTGCTGATGCCGTGGTGGGCGTTAACGAGATGGAAGCGGCAGCCGGGCGCGGGCCGGTCGAGTGCGACTTGATCGCGGGCATTCTAGCTGACCTGGAGCGCGAGGGCTTTTGCCGAGCCGAGGGCGATTGCTGGTTGAGTGTGTAGCCCGCTCAAATCTGAAGAACGGGATTGTAAGGTTTAAATTCGCGGCTTGAGGGCATCCTAAAGACAAGGTCGCTCAAAGCCCATGGGCGGCACGTGTTGAAGGGAAGTACACCTATGGATTTTGAGAACTCTCAGACCAAGAAGAACCTCGAGACTGCTTTTGCCGGTGAGTCCCAGGCACACACCAAGTATCGCTACTATGCATCCAAGGCCAAAAAGGACGGCTACGTTCAGATCTCGAATATCTTTGCCGAGACGGCGGGCAACGAGTCCGAGCACGCCAAGCTGTGGTTTAAGTATCTGCACGACGGCGCCGTTCCGGGCACTCTGGACAACCTGCGTGACGCCGCCGCGGGCGAGAACTACGAGTGGACCACGATGTACGACGAGTTCGCCAAGACCGCCGAGGAGGAGGGCTTTGCCGAGATCGCCGAGAAGTTCCGTGGCGTCGCCGCCGTCGAGAAGGCCCACGAGGAGCGCTACAACAAACTCGTCGAGCGCATCGAGTCGGGCGAGGTGTTTGAGCGTGAGGGCGTGAAGGTGTGGAAGTGCCTGAACTGCGGGCACCTGCACGTTGGTGCCGAGGCGCCTGAGGTGTGCCCGGTGTGTAACCACCCGAAGGCGTACTTTGAGGAGCAGGTGGTGAACTACTAGCGCTTGGCGCTAGCGTGAGCTGGGCCGGGAGGGCCGGACTACCTTCCCTCCTCGCTCACGGCTTCGCAGGGTCGCGTTGAGGGAAGGTAGTCCGGCCCTCCCGGCCCGCTTTGGGTCGTCGCGTGCTCGCTACAGAAAAGCTGATAAAAAAGTTTGTGTGCCGCCCCTTATGGGGCGGCACGTTTTTGTGGGGGCCGGTTGGGGCGGTGACGTTGCTTAGAGGGTACACTGGGTAGCGTTGGCTATTCGTTTCCTCTTGTGAGGTGTTGGTTATGGGTAAGAAGTCTCGGGCTCGGGTTGCTGCGGCGGGGACTCGCAAGGATCCTGGTCGTCGGGTTGCCGAGGGTAAAAAGGCCGATCGTGTCGAGAAGGACAAGAAGGCTGGCGCGCATGCTCATCCTGAGTGGGCGCCTCACCTCAATACGGCTAGCGAGGATCTGACTGCTAAGTTGTTTACTCTGGTCGAGGTTATCTTGGGCGTGGTGCCCGTGGTGGTCATTGGCTTGTTCTTGGCTTCGAAAGATGCCACGAGTGTCGATAAACTCACCGATGTCTTTTCTCAGGACCCCTCGATGGTGGTTACGTTTATCTCTGCGTGCCTGCAGCCGTTTGTGGCGTACATGTTGTACATGATTTATCGCAAATACTGCGAGGGCGACGCTGGTTTTGCCGCCGGCAACCTGATCGGTCTTTTGTGCTCCGAGATCCTACTGCTCAATATCCCGGGCGTCATCGGTATGGGCATCTTGCTGTGGCGTGTTTGGCGCAACGTTGCCCCGCACTTTGAGAGCTGGTTGTTTGAGCGTCGCTTTGCGGGCGCCCTGGCCGACATTGCCGGCTCGCTCGTGATTCTGGTCCTGGCGTTTATGTGCGCCACCGCTTCCCGAGGCCTTGCGGGCATGTAAGGCTGATTAGAAGTTTGTGTGCCGCCCCTTTGGGGCGGCACTTTTTGTGTGGGGTCCCTGTCTCCACAATTTCCGTCAAGCTTTTGGTTAGATTTTGGTCAGTTGGCGTAAGGGTGGAAGGCCAAAAGATTGATGGCGAAAAAAGCTCAGAGAAAGTGCTGGTAGGGGAGTTGTTGAGCTTTTCGACAGCTTTTGAGCAAAAGAAACTTTGTGGCTATTGCCGGCGATTGCGTTGTCGCGGTCATGGCGGTGCGGGATGCTGGTCGTAAGCGTCGAATGCTCCGATTTTGGAGGCCAGCATGGATCTGTTTCTTGAGACTCCGCAGCAACAAGCTGAGCGCATGCTGCGTCAGCAGCAACGACTCATGGAGATGCAAATGCAAGGGGCGGCAGCCCAGCCCTTTGCGCAAAATGTCGTGCCCGCTGCTGTACCTGCAGCTGTGCCCGGGTGCGAATCGGCACCAGAGGCCTATTCCGTACAGCAAGATTCATATGCGCAGGAGCTCGCGTTCGACAAGCGTCGTGCGCGTCGTCGCCGCGTGGGCCAGCGCCTGCGCACATTGGCGATGATCGTGCTCATTCCGCTAGGACTTGCGGCGATTTTCTTGGTCTCGTATGCGCTCACCTGCATCCTCAACGGTGCTTCGCCCAGCGAAGTGCTCCAACATCTGTCAGCCCTCGGCCAGCGCCTAGGCGATGTCATAACAACAATCCGCGCCGGCTGGGAGAGTTAGCGTTTGTCACATTAGGACTTCTAGGGTGTAGGGATTATCGCCACGAGCGGAATTCTTGCATCCTGTGGGTCCTGTCGTGCGACTGAATAGTATTATTGAAGATGAATAATAATAGGATTTGTTATGTATAAGCAGGATTTAGAGCAGACTCCTCTTGGAGGACCTGGCGGTAATGAAGCTCTATGCCTACCGTCCGAACGACATCATCGATCTTCATAGTCAGGCATTCGTCGACCGACTTGATTGGGGGCTGCTCGAACGGCTTATATTCGACGAGGGAGAAGCACTGGCGTCGTCGCCTTCGGAGCGAAGCTATCAAGAGATGGTCTGTGCATACAGGCAATACAAAAAGGAGGTGCTCGGTTGAATCTGACCTTTGAGGGATTCTTAAAAGGCTATTGCCGAGAGCTATCCGGACAGCAGTCGCTGAGTTTTAGAAAATTGGTTGAGCAGGCGACGACGGATGCGCCGCGCGTGGCGGAGCCTCTGTTTTTGCTCGCTTTGGCGCAAGGAAAAGCCGAATACGTTCTGGGCTTATCCGAGGGCTCGTGGATGGAACAGGATTACCGAGACGTTTTATCCTTGTACGGCCAAGCGGGTAGCATGGCGTCTCTATGCGCCAAAAGTGAGCTCCCTAATCGTTATGCCAACGTTTGGCGTGCGTATAGAGCGGTGAAAGAAAAGCCGGCGGCCGATAGAAGGGTGAACGCCCTGATGAGAAAGAAAACGCTGGAAGCATTGGAGGAATCGGGTGTAACGCGCTATGGCCTCTGCCGTGCTCTGCGCCTGAATAAAGGAAACGTATACGCATACTTGGCCGGCGATGACTCAAAGGTGAGCAGGAAAACGGCGCGCCGCATTATGGAATATGCGGAGGAGAGGGGCGCCCAAGAAGGGGCCGGGCGCCCGGTGTGTGTGGCGGGGTAAGATTGATCGCGGTTTTGATTGATGACCGATTGAGTTTGTTGGGCGGAGTTTATGTCTGCTATTGATATTGTGCTTGTTGTGATCGCCTTGGTGGCGGTGGGGGTTGCTGTGACTTGCGCCCTCCAGCTCAAGAGCCTGCGTGCCGAGTTGCGGGAGCGTGGCGACAGTGGCGCGGAAACGCTGGCAGCGCTCGAGCAGGCCAACAACGCGCTCGATGCCCTGAACGTCGCGCTGGCCGAAACCCGCCGCACGGCCAATGCCATCGCGCAGCAGCAGACGACCGATGCGGCCGTGGAGCAGCAACGTTACCTGACCATCGCACGCGAGTTCTCGCAAGCTGGTGACCGGATGGATGACCTGCGCCGCGAGACGGCCCAACAGCTCGGCGCCAATCGCGAGGGCATCGAGCATCGCCTGGACAAGGTGCGCGAGACGGTTGATGCTCAGCTGGGCGCCATCCGCAAAGACAACAACGTGCAGCTCGATCAAATGCGCGCGACGGTGGACGAGAAGCTCTCCCGCACGCTCAACGATCGCCTGTCGGCATCGTTTAAGCAGGTGAGCGACCAGCTCGAGGCCGTGTACAAGGGCCTGGGCGACATGCAATCCATCGCCACCGGCGTGGGCGACCTTAAGCGCGTGCTGGGCAACGTGAAGGCGCGTGGCATTTTGGGCGAGGTACAGCTGGGTGCAATTCTGGCGGACATCCTTACACCCGACCAGTATCTGGAAAACGTCGCCACCAAGCCCGGCGCCTCGGAGCGCGTTGAGTTTGCCGTCAAGCTGCCGGTGGACGAGGGCGACCCCGTGCTGCTGCCGATTGACTCCAAGTTTCCGGGCGACGCGTACGAGCATCTGCTCGACGCCCAGGAGTCGGGTGACGCTGAGGCCGTCGCCGCAGCGCGTAAGACGCTCGACACCATGGTTAAGCGCGAGGCTAAGGACATCTGCGAAAAGTACCTGAGTGTGCCGGCAACGACCAACTTTGGCATCATGTTCGTGCCGTTTGAAGGACTGTACGCCGAGGTCGTCAGCCGCCCCGGGCTTATCGAGACCCTGGGCCGCGACTATCACGTCAACGTTGCCGGCCCTAGCACCATGGCGGCCATTCTCAACAGCCTGCAGATGAGTTACCAAACGTTTAAGCTGCAAAAACGCACCGACGATGTACTGCGCGTGCTCTCCGCTGTCAAGGCCGAGCTGCCGCGCTATCAAAAGGCGCTGCGCCGTGCCCAGCAGCAGATCGAGACCGCGGGCAAAACGGTCGAGGGCATCATTACCACGCGCACCAACGTCATAGAGCGCAAGCTCAAGGACATCGACGCGCTGGAAGACGCCGACCAAGCCGATGAGATCTTGGGACTCACGCCCGCGGGCCTTCCCACAGACCAAGAAGACGAGGACTAATTGCAACAAGACGGTGGGGCGCCGGCGTAAACGCGGGTGCCCCGCTACTTTTCGCATCGCGCTTGCCTGAAGTGCGCTTCAATGTGCAACAATGGCGTTTCGCCCTATCAGACGCGAAAGGAAGCCCATGTCTCAGAGAAGCACCAGCCCGCTCAGCCGCTCCACCGTGCGTCGCACGCTGCAGCGGTTTTGGGGTGTCACGCGCACGCAGCCGCTGATTGTCTTTCTCTCGGTGTTCTCGTCGGCGGGCTACATCTTTTTGCTGACGTTTGCCAATACCTATGTGATGGCCCTCATTGTCGACCGCGTTCAAGCCGGTCCCGTGGCGGGTGACCAGGTGTTTGAGGTCTTCGGCCCCTATATCCTGGCGCTCGTACTCGTTAATCTGGTGGGTCAGATCCTCTCCAAGCTACAGGACTACACCGTCTACAAGCTCGAGATCGCAGGCAACTATCACCTGGCGCGCCTATGCTTCGACACGCTCTCCAACCAATCCATGACATTCCATACCAGCCGCTTTGGCGGATCGCTTGTGAGCCAGACGAGCCGTTTTATGAGCGGCTATACGGGGCTGGTGGACGTGACGGTGTATTCGCTCGTCCCCACCATCACCTCGGTCATCTGCACCGTGGCCTCACTCGCCCCGGTGGTGCCGACGTTTACCGTGATCCTGGTGTGCATCATGGTCGTCTACATCGCGTTTGTCTGGCTTATGTACAAGCGCATCATGCCGCTTTCGGCCGCGACGTCCGCTGCGCAGAACAAGCTGTCGGGCGTGCTGTCCGACGCGGTCACGAACATCTTGGCCGTCAAGACCTGCGGGCGCGAGGACTTTGAACGCGATCTGTTCGACGCCGCCGATCGTGCCGCGCGCGATGCCGAGACGGTCTCGATGCACGCCATGATGCAGCGCAACTTTACGACCTCGGGTCTTATCGTCATCACCATGGCCGTGGTGAGTGCGTTCGTGGCGGGCGGCAACGCGTGGTTTGGCATCTCGGCCGGCGCGCTCGTCATGATCTTTACCTACACCTATAACCTCACCATGCGCCTGAACTACGTAAGTTCCATGATGCAGCGCATCAACCGCGCGCTCGGGGATGCGGCCGAGATGACGCGCGTGCTGGACGAGCCACGTTTGGTGGCAGACGACCCGGACGCCCCTGAGCTCAAAGTGACCGAGGGCGCGATTGATTTTGAGCACCTAAGCTTTGCGTACCGTGACGCTGTGTCGGGCGAGGGCGTGTTCGATGACCTGACGCTCCATGTGGCGGCGGGTCAGCGCGTGGGCCTGGTGGGCAAATCGGGCTCGGGTAAGACGACGCTCACCAAGCTGCTGCTGCGCCTGGACGATGTTCAGGGCGGCCGCGTGCTCGTGGACGGTCAGGATGTCTCGCGCTGCACGCAGCAGAGCCTGCGCCGCCAGGTTGCCTACGTGCCGCAGGAGGCGCTGCTGTTCCACCGCTCCATTCGCGAGAATATCGCCTACGGCCGCCCCGACGCCACCGACGAGCAGATCCGCGAGGCGGCTCGCTTGGCTAATGCGACCGAGTTTATCGACCGCCTGCCCCGTGGCTTTGACACCATGGTGGGCGAGCGCGGCGTTAAGCTTTCGGGCGGCCAGCGCCAGCGCGTGGCCATTGCCCGCGCTATTCTGACCGATGCGCCGATCCTGGTGCTCGACGAGGCGACGTCTGCCTTGGACAGCGAGTCCGAGGCGCTGGTGCAGGAGGCGCTCGAAAACCTGATGCGTGGACGTACCTCCATTGTGGTGGCGCACCGCCTGTCCACCGTGGCGGCGCTCGACCGCATCGTGGTGCTGGCCGATGGCGAGATCGTCGAGGACGGCACGCATGCGCAGCTTGTCGAGGCGGGCGGCGAGTACGCGAGCCTGGCATCGGTCG
>URNJ01000074.1 GCA_900549215.1 uncultured Collinsella sp. | reverse complement strand
CGGCAAGGTCATGGATCCCATTTGCGACCGTGCGCTGCTGTTCACCGGCGTACTTGGACTGGTGGTCCGCGGAGAGCTGCCCATCTGGGTCTGCGTGCTCATTATTGGCCGCGACATCTATCTGGGCATCGGCACACTTATCGTTCGCCATTACCACCCTCGTCCCATTGACGTCGTCTTCCCCGGAAAGATTGCGACAGCGCTGCTCATGACCGGCTTCTCGCTCATGCTGCTCGGTTTCCCCGTTATTGACGGGCTGCATCTTTTACCTTCAACCCTTACGGCCTTCCCGGGTCTCAACGGAAGCTCGGTGCCCCTTGGCATCTTCTTTGTGTACGGCGGCGTGATCTTCTCCATGCTCACGGCTGTCATCTACTCCATTAAGGGCGGAGCGGCCATTAAACAGGCTCTCGCGCATCCCGAGGACGAGGACATCGACTTTCTGAACCCTGAAATCGAAGACTGATTCGTTGGGGTATGATTACGTACGGTTCATTATTTGCGGCACGTCCGCGATAAGTTAGGGGTTGTCATGGACAACATGGTTAACAATATGCCTCAGAATGATAAGACTGCTGACGCTACCTGCGTATTCCGCGTGCCTTCAAGCGACGTCACCGTTCCCGACCTTATGGCCAACGTGCGCATCACCGCTCCCGTTCTGTCCATCGTCAAGGGTCCGCAGACTGGTGCCGCCTTTGAGCTCGAGGACGACGTGACCACCATCGGCCGCGATCCCGCGAACGGCATCTTCCTCAACGACATGACTGTTTCGCGCAGCCACGCGCGCATTATTCGCGAGGGCCTCGGCGCTCGCATCGAGGACCTGGGCTCGCTCAATGGTACCTGGGTCGACGGTGCCATTGTCAATGCAGCCCCGCTGCACGACGGTTCTTCCGTTCAGATCGGTACGTTTACGCTCATCTACCACGAGAGCACGCCGGAGCGCATCGAAACCGGTGAGTAGGGCATGGCCGAACGCAACTATCTGAGTATCGGCCAAGTCGTCAACCTACTTCGAGGCGCATACCCCGATCTTTCGAACTCAAAAATTAGATTTCTAGAGGATGAGGGGCTCATTACCCCTCATCGTACGCCTAAGGGATACCGTCAGTACTCTAAGGAGGACGTTGATCGCCTGGAGGTCATCCTGCACTTGCAGAAGACCCGCTACATGCCGCTCAACGTGATTAAGCAGCGCTTGGAAAACGCCACGGACTTGTCAACGCTCGCCTACGAGGTGGGCTTGCTGTCCGATGTTCCGCTCAAGACGGAGCCCAAGGAGACTAAGCAAAAGCTGCATCCCATCGAGACCATTCCCGATATGCTGGGCGTCGAGATTTCGTTTATCCGTTCGCTCGCCGAGAACGACCTCATTCGCATCATCAAGAGTCCGCAGAATCGTGAGCTCGTCGATGGTCGCGATTTCCCGATCATCCGCTACTGCTCCGAGCTGTCACGCTTCCATATCGAGCCGCGCAACCTGCGTCAGTACGTGTCTTCCGCCAACCGCGAGTCCTCGATGTTTGAGCAGGTGCTCGTGAGCATGCTCGGCATGGATACTTCCGATGACGAGCGCGACGCCAAGCTCGAGCGTGCGTTTAAGAAGCTTCACGACCTGACGGAGGGCGTGCACACCGCGCTGCTCAAGAACCGCGTTTTTGAGTCGCTCAACGCCGTGGTCGAGGACGCCGACATCGATGCACTCGATGAGGAAATCACTCGCTCCGAGTCCACCAAGGCCAAAAACGAAGAGACAGTCGCGCCGGCTTCACACGAGGATTCTCTCGTAAAGCCGCTCAAGGTCGTCGCCCCTTCGCAATCCGGCACCGTCACCGCGGGCAAGTAACAGCTGCCGCTTATCCGGCAACCCATTGAAAGGTCATGCAATGTACGACTTCGAATCTCAAATCGTCGACATCCCCGACTATCCCGAGCCCGGAGTCATCTTTAAAGACATCACGCCGCTCTTCGGCAATCCCGAGGCGCTCAAAGCCATGACCGATGCCCTCGCCGAGCACTTTGCCGGCATGGGAATCACCAAGGTCGTAGGTCCCGAGGCTCGCGGCTTTATGGTGGGCGTTCCCGTGGCCGTCGCTCTGGGCGCCGGCTTTGTTCCCGCACGTAAACCGGGCAAGCTGCCGCGCGAGACCGTAAGCCAGAGCTACGAGCTCGAGTACGGCACCGATTCAATTGAGATCCATGCCGACGCTATCAGCTCTAAAGATACCGTGTTGATTCTGGACGACTTGGTCGCGACGGGCGGAACCGTCGAGGCAACAGGTAAACTGGTGCGAGATATGGGCGCAAAGCTTGTGGGCTACGGGTGTATCCTTGAGCTTGCGTTTCTCAACCCGCGCGAGAAGCTCACGTCGACTGACGACGATGTTGAGCTCTTTAGCCTGGTGACGGTGGACTAGCCGTTACCCTTAGTTACTGGAAAGGAAGCTACATGCGCACAGCAAACACGCACAAAAACATGGCACGCTGCGCTGCTACGGCAACCCTCGCTTGTGTTTTGGGCTTGGGCCTCGCGGCTCCTGCCTACGCCGATACCGCATCCGACCTTGCCGATGCTCGTACGAAGCTCGAGCAGATCGGTACCCAAACTCAGCAGATTTACGATGAGCTCGCCACGCAGACGCAGGCGCTCGATCAGACTGCTGGCGAGATCACGCAAAAGCAGCAGGAGATTGCTGACGGTCAGGCCAAGCTCTCGACCTATGTCGCCGGCGAGTACAAGACCGGCGGTCTGAGCCTGCTTCAGGTTCTAACGGGCGTTGACGACCTGAGCGATATGCTCAACCGTCTGTTCTACTACGGCAAAGTCTCCGATAAGCAAGCTCAGACCATTCAAGAGGTCAAGGAGCTTAAGCAGCAGCTCACCGATAAGCAGTCCGAGCAGGAAAAGAACGTCGCAGCCACGCAAAAGAAGGTCGACGAGCTTAACGCTCAGCAGGCTGAGGCCCAGAACGTCGTAAACTCCCTGGATTCACAGCTGCAGGCCGAGCTTGCCGCAGAGGCCGAGGCCAACGCCGCGCTGCAGGCCGGTATCAACGCCAGTACCGCCGAGAAGGCCACGGTGAGCAACGAGACTGCCGGTACGACCGAGAACACCAACAACGGTGGCCAGACCAGCAATAATAACAACCAGGGCGGCAACACTCCGGCTCCTACGCCGGCACCTGCTCCGACGCCGCAGCCCTCTACGCCTGCTCCGGCTCCGACGCCTTCTGCTCCGAGCCAGTCCGTCGATGGCGGTTCTGTTGTCTCGCGTGCATACAGCAAGCTTGGTTGCGCTTATTCCTGGGGCGGAATTGGCCCGAACAGCTTCGACTGCTCTGGTTTTGTTAGTTATTGCCTCACTGGTCGCTATTGGCGCCTGGGCACCACGGGCACCTTTATGGGCTGGACGCGTGTGTCCGATCCGCAGCCCGGTGACGTTGTGGTCAACTCGTACCACACCGGCATTTACATCGGTGGTGGTCAGATGATTCATGCTTCCGACTACAACACGGGTGTTATCATCAGCTCCGTTGCCGCCGGCATGAACAATAACTATATCTTCGTGCGTTACTAAGTCATCTTACACGGCGTGTGAATGTGGACCTCGTGGCTTTGAGTCATGGGGTCCATTCTTTTGCCTTTCGTGCAGGCCGCTATCTAGTTTTGAATACTAGATAGCGGCCCAATCGGTCAGCAAGAAGGCTATAATTGTATGGGAGCAATTAGAAAGGACCCTCTATGAGCTGGGCACTTATCTCAGATTCAAGCTGCAACCTCCGCGATTGGCAACCGACCGCACCCCATACCACCTTTGCATTTGCGCCCCTCAAAATTCGAGTAGGGGAGCGTGAATTCGTCGATGACCTTTCGCTCGATGTGCATGAGCTCAACTGCGCTGTACAGACGGAGACGAACGCTTCTTCGAGCGCTTGTCCCAGCGTAGGGGAGTGGGCCGAGCTCTTCAAATTGGCAGACAAGACCATCTGCATGCCGATCTCTGAGGGCGTGTCGGGCAGCTACAATGCGGCAGCCACGGCTCGCGATATGGTTCTTGCCGAGGAGCCCGACCGACAGATTCATCTAGTCAATTCACGCGCAGCTGGCGGCAAAATGGATCTCATTTTCTTGCTGTTCGACCGCTATCTTGCAAGCAATCCGGATGTCTCATTCGAGGACGCTTGCGCATACTTCGATAGCCTTGAGCAGAACAGCAAAATCCTCTTCAGTTTGTGCAATTACGAAAACCTCGCCAAAGCCGGACGTATCCCTAAGGCAGCCGGCGTCATTGCCAACAAGCTCAATATCCGCATTTTGGGCACGGCGAGTGAGGCCGGTAAAATCGAACTCGTGGGGCACACGCGTGGCGAAAAGAAGATGCTCAACAAGATCATCGACACTATGGAATCCGAGGGCTTTACGGGCGGTGAGGTCATCATCGATCACGTTGAGAACGAAGCTGGAGCCCAAGCGCTTACTGATCGCATTGTCGAACATTGGCCCGGCTCCAAGACCATCATCATGCCCTGCAACGGCCTGGATTCCTATTACGCCGAGATGCACGGCCTGATCATCGGCTACGGCATGGGCGTAGCTTCGGGCAAATAAAGTCCAACCAAGCAAAAAAAACGGGCGGGACAAAGCGACAGATGGCTCTTTGTCCCGCCCGTTTTATACGTCGGCTAGCTATTAAACCCGTTGAACTTGAGATAGCTCATCAGGTACGCTTTCGAAACAAAGGATGAAACCGCGCTGCGCACAAGCAGCGACTCACGCGTTACCTGATGCGCCGTATCGGGAACCGGCGTCTGCTCGACAGAAAACGCCGAACGAATCGATGCCTCGAGCTGATCGACCACATAGTCGAAGGCCGTCGGGGCATCGTAGCTCAAACGCTGAATGTTAAAGAGCGCCTGCACCGCAGCAATAGGTAGCACCTGCTTAAAGATGCAGATAGCGATCAGGCGGGCAATCTGCTCGCGACCATACTGCTTTTTGACCGGAGCAGGCACCAGACCGACCTTCACGTAGTTATTGATCATCGATGGCGTAATGACAGGCTGCTCAACGCAAATAGACAGCGGCTCCATCCACAGCGCAACATACTCAATGACCTGGTCGCGGTAGAGCGTCACATTGGGCAACTGGTCATAGCGCGGCAGACTCAACGTATTGAGTTTGCGCACGATATCGGACTGAATAAATGCATCGGGCAGCACAGTGGGCTGAATATCCTCAGGCTTAATGCTGACCGACGAATCGGACATCGGGATAACGCGTTTGGCGTGGTTCATAAGGATCCTCCGTTCATTAGCTATATTGTATTCTAGGTTATCTAGTTTTGCATACTATATAGCAGGAAAGTAAAAGTGGTTGGACAGCGCATTGATGCACCGTCCAACCACTTTGTTTTAAAGATAGCAACCTTACATAAGATATATTATCGTACTTATCCGTGGAGAAATGCGTATGCTCTGGTTGCCGCTATGGCTCCATCAGAAACGGCGGTCACAACCTGACGTAAAAGCTTGGAACGGATGTCGCCAGCGGCAAATAGACCTGGCGTGCGGGTCGCCATGGATTCATCAGTCAGAATGCCGCCATCAGGCGCCAGATCGACTAGATGCTCAACAAGCTCGGTATGGGGTTGCGTCCCGGTAAAGACAAAGATACCAAACGAGCCGGGCTCAAATGAATCGGTATGAGTCTCACCGGATGCATTGTCCTTAAAGGTAATCGTCGTTGGCATGGCTTCGCCCGAGAGCTCCACAATACTAGTTTGGTACCTAACTGAAATATTATCTTTTGCAAGAACTTTTTGAACCACACCATCGGGGGCACGGAACTGATCGCGGCGCAAAACGATGGTCACGCTGCTGGCGATTTCTGACAAGAACAGAGCTTCCTCGCATGCCGAATTGCCACCACCGATTACAAAGACCTGTTTGCCACGGAAGAACATGCCGTCACACGTCGCGCAATACGAAACGCCACGACCGCGATACGTATCCTCGCCAGCGAAACCTGCCGGACGCGGCGTGGCACCCATGCAAGCGATAACACTCCTAGCCGTCGTATCACCAACATCGTGATGAACGGTAAACAATTTGGAGCCGGCATCGTAATCGACACCCGTCACCATGCTCCATTCAACCTGAGCCCCTAGGCCTTCTGCATGTTGTTGGAATCGCTCACCGAGTTCAGCGCCGCTCAGTAGCGGAATGCCCGGATAGTTCTCGACCTCATTGGTTGTGGCGATCTGTCCTCCCGACATGCCCTGCTCAATCACGGTCGTCGTTAGGTTGGCGCGCGCCGCGTAAATGGCTGCAGCATAGCCCGCAGGGCCGCCGCCGATAATAGCAACATCGATCGGCTGATGGGTAGTCATGAAGAGACCTCCTGTCGAAAGATTGGCGTTCTTTGCGCTCATACCCAAATTTACGTGAACATGACACTCATGCACTACAATGATAAATCGCGTAACAAAGCTGAAGGGGAGTTATCGATGGATCAAATGCAGACGAGCAATAGCGCTCCCCTGCCCATGCAAGCTACTCCCCAACCGGAGCAAATGACCGTTTCACCTGCACAAAAACCCCTAGTAACCATCGTGCACGCATCGGTTGGATCGGGCCACAAAGCCGCCGCCAACGCGATTGCACAAGCATTTGACCTTATCAGCGGCACCAAGGGAATCCCTGAGGATGTTGAGATCGAAGTCCTGGATATCCTCGATTTTGGACGTATTAGGTTCGATGGTAATAAAACAGCAGCTTCGTTTACCGGCGCCACGCGTCCCATATATGACCTAACCTGGCGATACACGTTTACGGGACATCTGCTCTGGGGCGGAGGCACGGCATGGTCACGTATTATGTTCCCTGCCTTCAACGAATATGTCCGCACCCGCAGGCCCATAGCCGTGGTCGCAACACACATCACGGCGGCCAACGTCGCTGTGGGTGCCCGCGTCATCACGGGTATCGATTATCCCGTCATCTGCGTACCAACAGACTATGAAGTCGAAGGCTTTTGGCCCCACAAGGACACCGATCTGTTCTGCGTAGCCAACGAATTTATGGCCGAGACACTTCGCCCCCGTAAAGTTCCCGAGACCAAAATCCGCATTACAGGCATCCCCATTCGCGCCGGGTTTGATACGGACTACAATCGCGAGGAAGAACTCGAGAAGTTCAATCTCCCCGCTGACAAGACCGTTGTGTTGGTGATGGCCGGTGCCAGTTTGCCTCAACCGTACGTTCGCTTTCGCGCGGAGATGGACCGCACACTCCCCTTCCTGCGCAGCTTCGAGGACATGCACTTTGTCTTTTTGCCGGGCAAGGATGAGGAATACGCCACCCGCCTCAAGACGCTCTTCGACGCCATGAAGCTCGAAAACGTCACGGTTCTGGACTACGTGGACGATATGGCAGCCCTCATGCACGGCTGCGACCTGGCAATCCTCAAATCGGGCGGACTCACCGTCACCGAATGCCTATGCGCGCATCTGCCGATGATCCTGCTGGGCAAATCATATGGTCAAGAAAAGGCCAACACCACCATGCTCACCGGAATGGGCGCCAGCATGCATGTCACCACCGCACGAGAACTCATCGTAACCCTGCGCCATCTGCACGATCATCCCGAATCACTCAAAGCCCTACTCATCAACGGCGAAGTACTACGCCGCCCCCACGCAGCCGAAGATATAGCCATCGCAACCATGGAGCTCGTAGGCAAACCCCAAAAGCGCAAACGAGCCTTCTGCCGCTTCTACTGGGGCGGAAAACCCGCGCATATCCGCTAGCATTGGACTGTCCGCTTACCTGTGGGAGGCCCCTATATATCATCCCATGCTCAAACATTCTCGCTGCGCTGCGAAACTGCGCGTGGGACGATATATAGGGGCCTCCCACAGGTAAGCTGCGTTAACGTACTAGCGGCTATACCAGATTCCCCACCAGTAGAATCTGAAAAGGGGAACCAGAAAATATAAATACAGTAAGTCGATGCGACAAAGGAGGCGTCCCTTTATCGCATCGACTTACTAGAAAAGTAAATATTGTTTCAAGCGAGTAGCCGCCCGCCCGGGGCTTACCTATATCGTTCCACGCGCAGTTTCGCAGCGAGCGAAGCGACGCGAGAATGTTTGAGCATGGAATGATATAGGTAAGCCCCGGGCGGGAGGGATACGA
>URNJ01000073.1 GCA_900549215.1 uncultured Collinsella sp. | reverse complement strand
TGGACCATTGCCGACCTTGCCGTTATCGGTGCTCCGCTGGCCTTATGTCTGGGACGCTGCGCCAACTTTGTCAACGGCGAGCTGTGGGGCAAGCCGACCGATCTGCCCTGGGGCGTGATCTTTGGCGGCACCGCGGGCGATATGCCGCGTCACCCCTCCCAGCTCTACGAGGCATTTCTTGAGGGCATTGTGCTCTTTTGCATCTTGCAGGTGCTCAGCCGCAAAAAGCCGCTACTGCCCCAAGGCACGTTTATGGGCGTGTTTGTGATGGGCTACGGTATCGTTCGCTTTTTGATTGAGTTTGTGCGTGTGCCCGATGCGCAGCTGGGCTATCTGCTGGGCGGCGTCATCACCATGGGTCAGCTGCTGAGCCTGCCGCTCGTAATTGCGGGCCTGGCGCTCATCATCTTTGCTCGTCGCCGCAACTGTCCCCAGCGCATCTACCTCGACGCCTAACCACCACAAAGGGGACAGGCACCTTTGTGGTGGTTTTGCCGAGTTTGATAGGTTTCTAGAAAGGCTCTTTGGACTGTGAAGGATTCCGATCTCTCCACAACGGCTGCGCGCGACGCTGCCCGCATCGTCTGGTTTAAGCGCTACCCCGCCAAGCAGACGCTCATCGCATTTTTGCTCGCGCTGTTGGCGACCACGGCGTTTTCCATCGATCCCGCCCCGGTGTCGAGCAACGCAGTCTTGGCGATTGACCCCAAAGCCTCGGGCATGCTGTACGTGTGCTACGAGGTGCTCCTCTCGTTTGCCGGCCATACCGACGCGGTCATGTTGCTTGCACTTGCCTGCCTGCTCACCTTGCCGTTTCGCTACGTGTTCTTTGGCCGTGGCGACACCTGGCGTCCATCGATCATTCTGCCGTCGCTGTTCTTCGCCATCTGCATGGTGTTCGGCCGCAGCTACGATCTCACCGACTCGGCCGAGATTGTCCTTGGCGACAAAGCCCGCATCATCTGCGCCTGGATTGGCGGCGCGGGCTGGATGCTCTTGGCGGTCGTTGCCTTCTACCTTGCCTTTGAGTGTCTAGATTGGCTGAGCTCTCGGCGCATTCCGTTTTCCGAAGCGCACTTTGGCCGCGTATGGTGTGTGACTCACGCCGTGCTCTCGGTCCATCCCTTTGCCGGGCCCTTCCTGGTGCTTATGATCGCCTGGGCGCCCACACTCATCGCTTCACTGCCCGGCCTTTTTATGGGAGATACGGGTGCGCAGATTCGCCAGTGGTTCAACTACCCCAACGGCACGAGTGACTACCTGCGTCTGCTCAATCCTAATGTGTTGCTCAACGGGCATCACCCCGTGGCGCACACGGCTATCATCGGTTCGTGCGTCCAGCTGGGGCTTTCACTGTTCAACAGCGGCAACGCAGGTCTTGCCATCTATACCTGCGCTCAATTTGTCATCACGGCTGCCTGCATGGCCTATTCCATTTCGTCGCTGCGCAAACTGGGCGTGAGCCTGCCGGTTCGCGGTGCGATCCTGCTGTTCTTCGCGTTTATGCCGATGTTCTCTAACTACGCGGCGTTGCTCACCAAAGACGTGCTCTTTGCCGATGCGTTCTTGGTGCTGCTGGTACAGACCGTCAAGCTCGTGGCCTGCGGCCTGCCCCGTCGCGATGCCAATGTCGAGCGAGCGGGCGAGAAAGCCCCCGTGCTCTTTGCGCGCCACGACTGGCTGCTGCTCGCTCTGGGCGCCATGGGTTCCACGTTTCTGCGCAACGGCGGCCTGGTGTTTCCCCTGGCGGCATGCGTAATCGCGGCGGCGTTTTGCGTATGGGACGCGCATGTTGCTCGTCGTGCGGCTAAGCAGACGGGCACCGCGGTCTCATGCGCCATCCCGCGCTTCCGCTGGGTCGGTGTCCTCGCGGTGCTCGCGCTCTGCCTTGCCTCTAACATGTACTTCACCAAGGTGTTTATGCCGGCGCACGACATTACGCCCGGCTCCAAGCGCGAAATCCTCTCGATTCCGTTTCAGCAGACAGCTCGTTTCGTCCAAAAGCACGACGGCCTCAACTCGGGCGTCAACCCTACGGTTAAGGAGGACGGCACCATCGTGGAGGCTCCTTGCGACGGTTCGGTGACCGACGAAGAGCGTGCCGTGATCGACCGTGTGCTCAAGTACGAGAATCTGGGGCGCCGTTACAACCCGGATAAGTCGGACGCCGTCAAAAATTGCTTTAACGAGTACGCCTCGCAGGAGGACATCAAGGCCTATTTTGAGGTTTGGGCCCAGATGTTCAAAAAGGATCCCGAGTGCTATATCTCGGCGCTCATCAATAACTACTACGGCTACTTTTATCCGAGTGCCCGCGATGCGTGGGTCTACAGCACGGCGCGCAGTGCCGAGATTATGGCAAAGCCCGATAACCTCAAGTACTTCGACTTCCATCCGGTTAACAGCAAGGTTGTGCGCTGGTGCGACCACCTGATCAATCTGTACCGTGTGGCGGTGCAGCGCATCCCGTTTATTTCGCTCACCATGAGCTCGGCCACCTATGTGTGGATCATGATCGCCGTGGTGGTCTACCTGCTGCGTCGTCATTCATGGCGTGCGCTGGCGATCTGGGTGCCGCTGTTGGGCGTGCTCGCCGTGTGCCTGATTGGCCCGTGCAACGGCTCGACCTACATGCGCTACCTGTATCCGGTCATCGCCTGCATGCCCTTCGCCATCGGCGCCACCGTCACCCGCAGCGACTTTCTCTGGTTCTAACTTGGTGCATTGGGGGTCAGGTTTCTTTGCACCAAAGGGGTCATCATCACAACGCCTTCATTTTGGGGTTTATCTCGCAGGCCAGTAGGTATATCATAACGACGTTTGTTTATATTGCCCGAGCATCTGTGCTGGGCTTTAGGTCGAAACCGATAGGAGACACGTATGTCCGGACACTCTAAGTGGGCCACAACCAAGCATCGTAAGGGCGCGCAGGACGCCAAGCGTTCCGCCCTCTTCTCCAAGCTCAGCCGCAACATCACCGTTGCTGCCCGTCTCGGCGGTGACCCGCTGCCCGAGAACAACGCCAGCCTCGCCGCTGCCGTTGCCAAGGCCAAGGCTCAGTCCATGCCTAAGGACAAGATCAAGTCCGCTATCGACAAGGCTTTTGGTTCGGGTGCCGACGCCGCCGTCTACGAGAACATCGTGTACGAGGGCTATGGTCCCGCCGGCGTTGCCGTCTACGTTGACTGCCTGACCGACAACCGCAACCGTACCGCCGCTGATGTCCGTTCCGCCTTCTCCCACGCTGGTGGCAACCTGGGCACCTCCGGTTCCGTCGCCTTCCAGTTTGAGCGCAAGGGCCAGATTGTCGTCGCCAAGGAGATCCTGGACGAGAACGCCAAGAAGGAGACCATGATCGCCAACGGTGCTGCCGGTGACGAGGATGAGTTTATGATGGCCATCGCCGAGGCCGGTGGCGAGGACTACGAGGACGCCGGCGAGGAGTGGATCGTCTGGACTACTGCCAACGAGGTCATGGCTGTCTCCAAGGCGCTCGAGGAGCAGGGCGTCCAGGTCAAGGGCTCCGAGACCACCATGGTCCCGACCACCCCGACCGAGGTTTCCGGCGCCGACGCCAAGAAGGTTCAGCGCCTCATCGACCGTCTTGAGGAGCTCGACGACGTCCAGGATGTTTACAGCACCATGGACATGACCGACGAGGTCATCGCTGCCCTCGAGGAGGAGTAGCGCCCGCACGGGTTAAGCCGTGCATATCTGGGCATAATGAAGCGAGCATGCAAGCCTCGTGGAATAGATGAGCCGGATCCGCGTGCGTACAGCACCGGACCCGGCTCTTTTATAATGATGCGAACCGTTTTGCATTTCGAGAGCCGAGATTTGAAGGGAGCGCCGCGTGCGCGTACTCAAACGAGCCCTAGCGATTGTGTATCTTGCCGCCGCCATCGTGGCGCTGGGTACGCTTGTCTGCCAGTTTTGGGGGCCGTATACGTATCGCTTTATGCTGCTGATGCGCGACCCCATGCCGCGCATTGTCGTGACGGCATGCGGCGGAGTTGTGGCGATCGGCGTGCTGGTAAGCTTCTTCCGCCTGATGTTTGCTCGTCGCGAGCCGTCCTGTGTACATCCGGCGGGGGAGCGCAATATCGAGGTTACCCTTGCGGCGCTTTCTTCGTGCGCCAGAGCTGCTGCCGAGCGCGACGACCGCGTGATGGTCGAGCATGTCGAGGCCCGCGTCCAAGGCTCCGACGATTCGCACGTCCGATTTAAGGTCGACGCTATCGCGCTTGACGATAAGGACGTGGCATCTCTGGCTACCGCGATGCAGCAGCGCATCGAGGAAGCTTGCGACACCATGCTCGGCACGCCGGGTACGACCACGCGCGTCCGTTTTTTGCCGTCCAAGACTACCGTCCAGACCGTGGAGGTTTCCGGTGAGTGATACCAATCAAGATAAGACCGCTCGTACGCCGCGCCTGACGATTGACCAGAGCGCCACGCCGGCGAGCGAACCTGTTGATTCCAAAGCAGAGGCAACCGAGTTGCAAGATGCGGCAGCCGCGGATTTTGACGAGGCTATGGGTCTCATCAAGGGTACGGGCGCTGCCATCTGGAGCTATGCTGTGCGTCATCCCAACACCACGCTCGGCGCCGTCGCTGGCTTTATCCTCGCTGTGTTGGTGCTCACGTTGGGCCTGTGGGACACGCTCGTCATTGCATTCTTCGTGCTGATCGGCGCTGTGATCGGCCAAATTCGCGACGGCGAGAACGGGATCGTCAACTTCTTCGGCCGCCTGTTTAGCGGCCGCTAATACGTATTCGACTGTCGCATCCGCGGCAGGCATAAGGAGGAACCATGGCTTTTAATACGAAGGTCGATGTGGCCGATACCGAGCTCGAGGCAGACGAGACCGTCACCGCCGAGGCCGAGGACGTAACGCTCGAGGATGAGGCGCTCGTCGAGGCCGAGTCCGATGAGGATGAGGACGACGAGGAGGCGGACGAGTCCGAGGACTCGCTGACCTATTCCAACGGTGTGATCGAGAAGATCGTTGCCATGGCCACTCGCGAGGTTCCGCACGTTCTGGGCATGAAGGGTAACCTCATGCACTTTGTGCAGGAGCAGTTTGGTGCCGAGAATCTGACCAAGGGCGTGACGGTCGAGGTCACCGATGACAATCGTGTGGTCGTCAACATCTCCGTCATTATCGAGTACGGCGCCTATGCGCCCGCGATTTTCGACGATGTCAAGGCACGTGTCACCGAGCGCCTTGCCGCGATGACCGGCCTTGAGGTGGCGGGCGTCAACCTGCGTATCGAGGACGTCATCACCCCCGAGGAGTACGAGCACCGCACCAGCCAGCACGAATAACCTTCCAAAAAGACAGGTTTGTTTTGGCAGGTTTTATCTGCGAAAACGTTAAACGGCCGACCGCGCAAGCAAAAGCGTGGCCGGCTGTTTTTGTACGCTCCCGATATAGTCATACCGCTCGTCTAACTAAGGGTTGCAATCCCCACGTTCCGCGTTACGCTAATGAGCGCATTGTTTCCAAATTGTTAACGAGGAGTTGCCGTAATGGCCGACGAGCACGAAACAGAAAGCAAGGCATGGGCGATTGAGGCCGCCGCTGCAGAGGCGGCATCGCGTGCTGCCGAGGAGGTGCATCGTCCTCCCGTGGTGCCGATGGAGCGCGTGGTTGATCGCACCGATATCGAACGCGGCGAGCGTGCCGGTCAAAAGCGCAGCCAGGAGCCAGGCTTCCCGCGCTTTTTTGCCGAGCTCAATCTGGGTCTGATTCTTACGGCCTTCGCCATCGTTGCGTTTAAAACCCCTAATCACTTTGCTTTTGGCGGTACCTCGGGCGTGTCGGTCATTCTGTCCACGCTGTTCCCGACCCTGCCCGTCGGCGTCTTTATGTGGATTATCAACGCGGTTCTCGTCGTTTTGGGCTTTATCTTTTTGGAGCGCAAGGCAATCCTGTGGAGCGTCTTCGCCTCGTTTGCGCTTTCGGCCTATGTCTCGCTGTTTGAGCTCTTCATTCCGACCGATGTCTCTCTGACGGGCGATATGTGGCTCGACCTGTGCTTTGCCGTCATCTTGCCGGCGCTTGGCAGCGCTATTGTCTTTGACATCGGCGCCTCGACGGGTGGCACGGACATTCTTGCCATGATCCTCAAGCGCCGCACGACGCTCGAGATTGGCCGCGCCCTACTGCTGGTCGATATCGGCATCGTGACCATCGCGGCCTTTTTGTATGGCCCGCGTGTCGGTCTGTATTGCGTGCTCGGTCTGTTTGCCAAGACGCTTGTGGTCGACAAAGCCATTGAGAGCATTCACCTGCGCAAAGTCTGCACGGTCATTTGTTCCGAGCCCCTTAAGGTCGAGGAGTTTATCGTCAAGCATCTCAACCGCACGGCGACCATCAGCCGCGGCTACGGTGCCTTCTCGGGCAAGTGCGTGACGGTGATCATGAGCGTGCTGAGCCGTCGCGAGGCCGTGCAACTGCGCCGCTATGCGCGCGAAGTCGATCCGGGTGCCTTTATCACGATCGTTGACAGCTCCGAGATCGTCGGCAAGGGCTTCCGCGGAACGAACTAGCGCAGACGTATTCAACGAACCGCCTGCTGGCGCCGTGCACCTTGCAAATCGGTCATCTTTGAGTATTTGACCCCACATTGGGCAATAATGATGCTAAAGACATCGTTTGCGATCCAAGTGATTCGTTCAAGATACGAAGGGATGATTCTATGTTCTGCTCGCAGTGTGGCGCCCCCATGGGCGATAACGACAAGTTCTGCGGCGTGTGTGGTGCTCCTAATGCCGGTGCCGCTGGCCCCGCTCCCCAGGGACAGCCTCAGTCCCAGCAGTTTGTTCCGCAGCCGCCCGTGGCGAATGCGCCAAAGGGCTGTGTGGCTCAGGCGTTCCAAGATATGACCAAGACTCCGGGCGTGCTTCAGCGTGTATGCCAAATTGCGTTTTTGCCGGCGCTGATTTGCGTTGTGTCGGTGCTCGTGTTGTTTATTCCCGTTATTGGCGGCATTGCGGCTGCCATCGGCTTTTTGGCAGCTTGCATTGCGAGTGTGTGCGGTTCCGGCTTCGGTATCGAGTGGGGTCGCGATCTGTCGCTCAAGGTCGATGACGGCATGGACCGTCCACTCATGCGTTCCACGTCGTTTGGTCTCGGAGTCTTTTCGAGCGTTATTTCGGTCGTGCTCGAGGTTATCGCTGCCATTCCCGTTATCGGTGTAGTGCTTTCGCTGGTGGAGGGCGTGGTAATTGGCGCCGCGGGCTCGTATTCTTATTACGGCTCTTATGCGCTCGAAGCTGCGCTGTTTGGCTCGCTTGGCCTGCTTGTCCTGGCTCTGATTGCCTCGGCGATTCTGGGTGTCTTCTTTAAGATGTTCGCCGACATCGCCGTGATGCACTTTGCGGTGACCGGTCGCGTCGAGAGCGCGTTTTCGCTCGATAAGGTCTGGGCGGCCTTTAAGCACAACAAGACCAAGCTGTTCTGCGCTTCGTTCCTTCCCGAGTTTTTGACGGGCCTGGTCGCCAACGTTGTCACATGGATCTTGACGGTCGTCTTTGGCGCCATTGCCTCTGTCGGTATGTATAGCTACTACTATCGTCCTACGGGTATTGAGGCAATTGTTACCGGCGGTGGCGTCACGCTCGCGCTGTTCTTGGTGCTGGTCGCTTTTGTCACCGTATTTCTTACGGTCTTTGGCAAGATGCTCAAGCACCGTGCCGTTGGCTATTGGGCCGCACGCTATGCAAGCGAGTGGGCCGATGAGGATAAGGACGACGTCCTGACTTTTGTGTTGCCCTTCGAGAAGAAGTCCGCTCCCTCGGGTTACGGTGCTCCGGATGCTTCGCCGGCACCTGCACCCGCTCCCGCGACCGAGCCTGAGCCGGCGCCCGAGCCTGAACCGGCGCCCGAGTCTGAGACGGCATCTGAGCCCGAGCCTGCGCCTGCGCCCGAGCCTGATCCTGAGCCGGCACCTGCACCTGAGTCGGTGTCCGAGCCAAGCTCCGACGAGGAGCCTCAGGACGAGTAGCCACGCCGCCTGCTATTTGGGGACGGGCTAGAAATAGCGCTTGAAGAATGAGCGGGGGCGGACGTTTCGATACGTCCGCCCCCGCTCTGCTTTAGCCAGGCTGTTATGGATGGGTGTGACGACTACTCGTCGTGCTTCTCCTCGCGGCGTGCAGCAGCGCGTGCGTCGTGGATGCCCTTGATCGCGGCATGGCGAGCCGTTCGGGCATCATGGATGG